>JAYVNW010000593.1:0-2182 GCA_043758225.1 Candidatus Kuenenia sp.
TAATTTCCCCCTTCCAGTCAAAGCAGTTTGTTTATGCCCGATCAGTTTCTCAAAGATCTGTTGAACACACCCGGAACCTCGGGCGTTGAACAAAAAGTCCAGGACGTGGTCCGTGCTTTTGCTTCAGAGTTCTCTGACGACATCACCACGGACGTGCATGGCAACGTCCTGGCCACAGTGAATCCCGGCGGCAGCCCGACCATTTTGCTCGACGCTCATTGCGACCAGATAGGACTTATTGTTCGGCACATCGACAGCTACGGTTTTCTGCGAGTCAACGCGATCGGCGGCTGGGACATACAGATTCTGCTTGGACAACGAATGGTCGTCCATACCGACGAAGGGCCCATTCCCGGCGTCATCGCAAGGAAGCCGATACACCTGCTTGATCCTGAAGAACGAAAAATCGTTCCCAAAATGAAAGATCTTTGGATCGACATCGGATCAGCATCGGAAGCGGAAACTCGGACAATCGTGCGGATCGGCGATACTGTGACTCCCGAACCCTGCCTGCGACAACTGCGAAACAGACGCTTGTCCGGCGTCGCCATGGACGACAGAACCGGTATCTGGGTCATCATGATGGCCTTGCGTATGCTGGCCAAATCAAATCCCTCTGCCAAAATTGTCGCAGTCTCCGCTGTACAGGAAGAGATCGGGCTACGCGGTGCGACGACGAGTTCGTTCAATGTCAATCCGGATGTTGCGATCGCTGTGGATGTGACGCATGCCACGGATTGTCCAGGTATCGATCCGAATGAGTTTGGAAAGATCGAAATCGGCAAAGGGCCTGTCATTGTTCGCGGTCCAAATACAAATCCAGTGGTATTTGAACTGCTGTCAATGACGGCTGGAGAAAAACAAATCCCCGTGCAGATCAACGCGCTCGGATACCCGGCAAGCAACGATGGTGCTGCAATTCAGGTTACTCGCGGCGGCTGTGCGACGGGACTTGTCACAATTCCGAATCGTTACATGCACAGTCCGGTCGAACTGGTCGCTGAAAGCGATCTGGAACACGCCGCAAGCCTAATCGCTGCATTCTGCCTTGCTGTGAAGGAATCAACATCATTCGTTCCGAAGTAGAACGACCGGTCCTCAGGTCGTGTACCCTGCAACGCAGCCAAAACGCTTGGCATGACGGATTCCTCAATTCACCAAAGAGACATTTGTCCCATGAAACACGTTCACCTGGATTCGGTCAACTTTGACAACCAATTCGTACGCAATCTGCCCGCGGATCTCCATGGAGTCAATTCACGTCGGCAGGTGCGAAATGCATGCTACTCGCGTGTTCTGCCGACGAAAGTTGCTGATCCGAAGTTGATCGCCTGGTCCAGGGAAGTTGCTGATCTGCTCGATATCGACGGCAACCCGTTTGCCACCAGTGATGTGGCAGATGTGTTCGGTGGCAATCGAGTCCTGCCCGGAATGGATCCGTTTGCGATGTGCTACGGCGGTCACCAGTTCGGAAACTGGGCCGGTCAACTTGGTGACGGGCGTGCCATCAATCTTGGCGAGGTCATTAACCACCGCCATCAGCGATGGACGCTGCAGTTAAAGGGAGCCGGACCGACGCCGTACTCTCGGACGGCCGACGGGCTGGCAGTGCTGCGATCATCGGTACGCGAATTCCTGTGCAGCGAAGCGATGTTTCATCTGGGCGTGCCGACCACGCGGGCATTGAGTCTCGTGCTGTCCGGCGAAAAAGTCGTCCGCGACATGTTTTACGACGGCAACCCGCAACACGAGCCTGGAGCGATTGTCTGCCGCGTCGCGCCGTCGTTTACTCGGTTCGGCAACTTTCAGATCTTAGCCGCACGAAAGGAATTGGACGTCCTGCGACAACTGGTTGATCACACCATTCGCTACGACTTCCCGCATCTCGGCGAACCGTCGCAAGAGACCTACGCCGCATGGTTCGCTGAAATTTGCCGCACAACGGCTGACATGATCGTCCACTGGATGCGTGTGGGATTTGTCCACGGCGTGATGAACACAGACAACATGTCCATTCTTGGACTGACGATCGATTATGGCCCTTACGGCTGGCTGGAGAACTATGATCCCAACTGGACTCCCAACACAACCGACGCATCTGGCCGACGCTATCGATTTGGACATCAACCGCAAATCGCACTCTGGAATCTGGCACAGCTTGGAAATTCGCTGGTGTCCCTGT
>JAYVNW010000594.1:0-3635 GCA_043758225.1 Candidatus Kuenenia sp.
CACGTCAGCCGCAGGCGACAAAGAGAACTGGCAATCGGAAAGTTAAGAATAAGCCGGAGCGCGCTAGCGTCCGGCTGCCCCAATGATCCGGACTCTAAAGCGTTCCAGTTCATGAAATTTAGCAAACATTTTTCTGCCGCTGGCCTATTTTTCAAGCGGTTCATAGAGAATCTCCTGTGTTGATTTGCCCTGCGGAAGTTCGAATTTTAACAACAACTCAGCAGACTCCGGGTTGCCCGACATCGGTCGCTGTTGAATCTGGACATCCGGAACGGTCAGCCGCAATCGGCCTGCTCTGAAAATGTGATCAGACTCAGCAGTGATCTCCCCCGTCAAAGCGCGGAACCAAACGGTTTGCTGAATCGGAGAATCGAACTGCAGTACTCGAATCAGCCGCTGATGGTCGTCGGAACCGGCGGCGGTCGTCTGATCTTCGATCTCGATCGTTCCACTTCGGTACATGAATGTTGGGATGGAAGACTCGCCAAGGAAGTAGCCTCGAAACTGATATCCGTGATTCTTTGGATACAGCGGATCGGGATTCGTTCGAGCCTCTTTCGTCATGACCGGCATCAGCGGCCACGGCACGTTTTCTTCGGCAAGTTGAGCGAACGAAACATCCTGAGCCAGCGTGATGGGTTCTCGGGCCGGATTAAAATCGCCCGAGCCCTGGCCATTCCAGTTCACACCGACGAACTCGCCCTGCCAGAGAGCGGACAGCGTCCCGGTTTCAGCATTGAAGGTGTAGCTGATTTTCTCCGGAAGACCAACTGCGATACCACGAAATCCGGCGACTCGACTTCGTCCACGATGGATCATAGCTTCGTTGCCCACCACTAGTTTTGTATTGACCCCGCGAATTCCGGACGGATCGTCGGCCGATGTCCCAAGCGACAGATAGTACCAGATGGCTTCAATCTGCATGTCCGTGTTGCCGTCGAGAATCGTCTTATGTGACGCCATGCCATTTGACCAGGCCGTGGGCATCAAGATCCGAGGACGAAACTCACCCGGGTTGCGAAGAAAGCTGTTGAACCAACCGGGCCGAAGTCGCTGATACGATGTCATCAGGTCAATGCCCTTGTTAACCGGTGCGGGCTTGCCGTTGAAGTTGTGACAGTTGATGCAGTTCAGGCCCTTGTCGCCGAGCAATTCCTGCCCGGCCTTGCGAAGCAATTTCTCTCGTTCTCGTTCTGCATCCGATCGGCCTTCCGGACTGGGGATTTTCATTTCACGGCTTTTAAGAACGTCAGTCCGAGCAAACAGATCCGGCAGTTGATGAAGATTCGACGAGCCAAACTGAGGCATCCGAGTGGACATGTAAGGACGAACGTTTTCGCCATCGAAGAGAACTTTTTTCAACCACGCCGGCTGCAGTTTGGCACCGACCTGCGTCAGCGGAGGCGGAATGCGTCCATCGTCACCAAGATTTTTCTCGCTGGTCAGATAGAACGGGTTGTACTCTTCCGGAATTCCTCCGTAGTCGTCTCGAATGTGACACGCAATGCAATTGAACGTTGTCAGCGTCTTTGCGATTTGAACAGCGTCAGAATCCGCTGGTTGTGGTTCTTCGAGTGAAGCTGCAATCGCCAGAATCTGAGCACCCGGCAAGTCAAACTGTGGGTATTTTCCGGTTGCCTTTGACAGGCAGCCACGCGTCGAATCGGCCGACTTCAGCGCCGCCAATGGAGCAGCAGCAGGAATTCCCTCAACCGGATGACAGGCTGCGCAGTTGAGTTCTCGAAAGTACTTCTTTCCCACTGCCACCAGCGAATCGTTTGGCTGTAGTGCCTGGCGAACTTCTTTCTGGTCGACCAGCAGATACCCAGCGATCGCCTGTGACTCGGCCGAAGTGAGTTTCATGTCAGGCATGCGACCCGACGCCCGCACTTTCAATGGTTGGTACAGGAATGCGCTCAGCGATTCTGAACTGTACTTCTGCGGCACGTGCGAAAGGTTGCGAGCCGTCGGCTTGATGACAACTTCCTTCGGCTTTGATTCCTCTTCGTCCTCTTCGTCAACAACGACTGGCGGTTTTATGAAAAGAAACTCTTCCCCAGGCTGTTCCTTTGGCCCATGACAAGCGACACAGCCGACGGAGTGAAACAGTGCCTTGCCTTCCGCAATCTTTGGCTCTCCGACGGCCGCGTGTTGATACCTCTGTTGCGACTGACCCACAAGAAAGTGAGTCAGTGCTTCCGCGATTGTCGCTCGCTCCGTTTCTGATTTCGACGCCAACATATCGGGCATCATCGTCCCCGGCTGAGTTGTCGACGGCGAAGCCAGAAATCGCTTCAGATAATCCGGCGAGATTCGTGCCCCCACATTCAACAAATCCGGTGCTGCTTTCGCCGGCAGTGTTCCAGGCTGGAGCCCACCGTGACACGCCGCACATAGCAGCTCTGTGATCAGCAAATCGCCCACCTGCGACTGAGTGAGCGGATGATTGCCGGGCAAAGCAGAATCGCCTGCGTGCGCCGACGACGTGCTGGCAAAAAAGACCGACAGCAACGCCGTCCAAAGAACGCGTCGTAACGGAAAGTCCCTCAAGTTTTTCCTGCGCGAGTCATCCATAGTTTGGCCGTTCGTTCGAAAAGGTGGAGTCATCAACTGTTGATTCGCATCTCATGTTTGTGAGCCGATAGCGGCAGCCGGGTTTGATTTAATGATTCAAGCGGTGCGTGCAGCACCGGTGAAACGCAAGATTTTTCACCATCCCCAAAAGATGCGGTCCGATCCGCTTCACGCACCCTATAATTATATCAATAGACCGCTACCTGCGGGCCAAAGCCTTCATTGCAATATTCTGGACAGCGTCAATATTCTCGCGGCCCCGAGTGAAGTTTGCCTGGCATCGAATCGCATCAAATCGTGAAACCGCGCACAAGCGGATAAAACGTGGTTGGAATTTTCCGGTCAGGGCCGTCTCATGGACGTTTTTCTTCCGGCTTATTGCCGCGCACGGCGAAGGACACGTTTTCAAATTTCAGCTTCTGGCACAGGTCGTAAATCAGAATAAACTGCTGAACTTCGACATCATCGTTGACGTTCAGGATGATGCGAGTTGCCGGATCAGCCGCGCCAAGGCGCGTGAGGCGTTGTGACAAGCTTTCAATCCCTGTGAGTGGTTCGTCGTCGAGAAAAACCGAGACCGGATTGTCTCCTGCAGCCAATGGCTCAATCCGAATCTGCACGGGCGGATGTTCCCATTCTTCGGGTTCAGCTGGTGCAACGGGTTCAAGCGACGTTGTACTGTTTCCGTTCAGTTCTGCGGGCAGTAATTTGTCTGCCGTGCTGCCGACGGATGCACAGATAAAGAAGACCAACAGCAAAAAAACGACATCAATCATCGGCGTCATCGTATCGCCGTCCAGAGAGTTCGCTCCAATTTTGCGTGTTGGAATCTTCATCAGTACTGGCTCTGTTAACCTTCGTATCAATCCTGGGGTAACGCGACTGCAAAGCGAATGGTGCGAATGTTGTGTGCCGCACAATGTTCAATCAGTTTTCGGATTGAGACGAATTTCGCATTGCGGTCTGATCGAATTCGTACTTCCGGAGTTTCACCATTCGCCGCCGGACTCTCATTCAATTCCTCAATACGCCTGAAGATCTGATTCTCCGACATCTGCACG
>JAYVNW010000595.1:0-1601 GCA_043758225.1 Candidatus Kuenenia sp.
GCTGGATTTACTGGATACCTGACTAAGCCAATCTCAATCGCCAGTCTACTGCGTGGCGTCGGAGAACAGCTGGGAGTTTCACTGGAACAATCGACGCCCAGGCATGTTGTCGTGTCCGATACGGAACAGAAAGCCAATCAGCAAATAGCCGTATGTCGTCCATCGGCAGAGCACAAACAGATCACCATCCAGCGACCTGGACTATCGCTACCAGGTGATCCGGTGTTTCGTAATTTCGCCATCCGATTCGTTCAAAAAGTTTCAGATTCGCTACCGGAAATTGAATCGGCAATTGAGAATGCTGATGCTGAAAAACTTTCCAACCTGGCCCACTGGATCAAGGGAACTGGCGGAACTGTTGGACTAAACGGGCTTACCGAAATAGGACGTGATCTGCATACTTTCGCGAAGTCCAAAGACTTCCCCGGAGCCCGCATTCTGGTTCTTGAGTTGCAGGCCGTTCTCGCTGCGCTGCGTCACGAATCGCAATGCACCCTTTCCGTGTCATGACACTGAATGAGTTCCGGTAGCGGAAAAAGTTTTATCCGCACATCGTTACAAAAAGTTCAGTTGTCAGAGTCGCGAATTCTTTCCTGACTCCTACAGGTTCAACCGCACAACTTACCCAGAAGACTTGACAGACCATCAGCGCTGGGAATCACATCTCCAACAACGTACCCACACGCGGGGAAACATCCTACCCTAACGACACTCTTAAACGGAGGGCTCAATCCAGGACGAAATTTTCTTTGAAGCAGATTCTTGCGTTGAAAGAATTCACCCTTATGCTGCGATTCGATCTATTCCTTCAATCGTTCGCTCTTAGGAAGACTCTCAATGACTCAACAGACTCTGCACTGGTCCGAGATTTCATGGGAAGAAGATTATCGGGCTCGAATGAACCCTGAATTGATAACGTCACTGCTTCGAGCCTCCGTACCTGTGCTTGAACAGTCAGACTGGAAAGTCACCCGGGTTGAAGACGGCTACAGCGAAACGATGCTTCCGCTGAATAAAGCGACGACCAACCAGCACGGAACTCATCAGGCGGCACTCGTATCGTTGTCGGCGGACTACACTGGCGGTCTTGCATTGGCAACGTTGCTCCGAGGCGTACCGTTTGCCGGGATTCATCCATGTCGCAGTGATGATTCTGCATCGATGTGGCTGGCCGGCATGAATGTGAAATACAAGAACCCCAGCACGGGCCATCTCACCGGAGTTTGCGAGATCGATCCGGTTCAGGCAGAAGAAATTCGCAAACGATATTTTCGTGGCAGCCGCGTATTGGCCTCTTTGCAGGTTCTGTTCTATTCCAATGGAGAATTGGTCGCGGAAGCGGAAATGAAGTATTTTGCACAGCCGACGATTCAATTGAATCCAGCCAGCGAAAATCCATCACGGTCTGCGTTGTTCAGCCATAAACTAAAAGCCTCTGCCCGCATGATTGCCGGTATCCGCGCTCAAGGAACATCTCATCCTCGAATTCATTCGCATTGCCCGCACGCCAATCAGGTGGCCGGACCTCACGGAGAACTGCTTGCAAATCATCTCAACGAGATTCTTCCTCAGTTGAAGGACATGGTGCTGACGCGGTCGCA
>JAYVNW010000596.1:0-2984 GCA_043758225.1 Candidatus Kuenenia sp.
GGCAAGCTCTGGATGCCCGGTCAGGAATAGTCCTTTGTATTTCGATAACGCCGCCACGAGTTTTCCAAAGCCTGATTGTGTTTATGACGCAGTCGATGCCTGGATGCGTGGTGGTGCGGCTTCTGCCGGGCGTGGAACGCATCAAAAAGCTGGAGCTGCTGGAGAGATGATCGACGAATGCCGTCGACAGCTCGCAGCTTTGCTGGGCGTACCGAGTCCATCACACATCGTTTTCACGCTCAACTGCACCGACAGTCTGAACATGGTGCTGCAGGGATTTTTGCGACACGGTGATTCGGTTGTTGCTACTGCACTTGATCACAATTCTGTGCTGCGTCCGTTGGAAATGCTGAAGCAGCGACTGGCGATCGATGTGCACACTATTCCGTTCGATTCAGTAACCGGATTAGTTGATGAGCAACGCTATGCAGAAGTTCTCGCTGCCAGCAAGGTTCGACTCGTCGTTCTCAACCACGCTTCAAATGTCACTGGTCGTGTACAGCGGGTCGAGGCACTGACTCGAGTTGCTCATGAGCACGGCGCTGCAGTTCTCCTTGATGCCGCCCAGACGGCTGGGCACTGGCCATTGAACATGGCTGAACTTGGCGTGGATTTTCTTGCGGCTGCCGGGCATAAAGGATTGCTCGGTCCGCTGGGGACTGGAATCCTCTGCATCCGTTACGGCCTCGAAGCACAGGTCCAGCCGCTTAGATTCGGCGGTACAGGAACAGCCAGTGAATCCTTGTTGCAGCCGGACGCAATGCCCGCACGATTCGAAAGCGGTAATCTCAATCTGCCTGGTATTGCGGGACTGCATGCGGCTTCGAAATGGATTCTGAATAAAACGGTGTTGAAACATCAATTGCAGATTCACTCAATAACCCTGCAACTATTAAGAGGACTGACACAGATTCCTGGGGTGACAATTTTAAAACCTTGCCTGGAATCTGAAAACTGTGGCATCGTATCATTCAACGTTGGAAACATTGACAGTCGAGAGGTTGCTATGATCCTGGATCAGTCCTTCGACATTCAATCTCGTGCCGGTTTACACTGTGCCCCGCTGCTTCATGAGTTACTTAAAACCGCCGAAAGTCACGGCAGCGTTCGCCTTAGCCCGGGGATTTTCACAACTCTCGACGAAGCCGCTAGTGTGGTCGATGCGATTCGACAAATTGCCGCTCACGTTTAAAGGAACTGCTAATGACGTCCATTCGCTTCAATCGCCGGCAATTGATCGCAGGCAGTCTCGCGGGAACGGCTGCACTGAGAATGCGTTCGTTGTTCGCAGATGAACCAGTTGCCTCCCTGGATATCATCGACTGCCACACCCACTTCTATGATCCGACTCGACCGGAAGGAGTTCCGTGGCCGTCAAAGGGTTCGCCGTTGTATCGGACAGTATTGCCAGCAGATTTGCGGGATCTCGTACAATACCGCCCTGTCACGGGAACCGTGATTGTGGAAGCCAGCAATCGTGTTGAAGACAACGCTTGGTTGCTCGCACTCGCTAAGACGGATCCGTTTATTGTTGGTGTCGTTGGGAATCTGACACCGGGCCTACCCGAGTTTGCAGGATACGTCAAAAGATTCGCCGCCAATCCGCTGTTTCGCGGAATCCGAATTCAGGCTCAGTTGCTCAAAGATCTGCTGCAACAGAACAAAACCGATGACCTGAAATTGCTGGCTGATCATGATCTGGAACTCGACGTCAACGGCGGTCCAAACACGCCGGCAACAATCGCTCGGCTTGCACCTTTGTTGCCGTCATTGCGAATTGTTCTTAACCATCTTGGCAATGTTCGAGTTACCGCAGATGCTCCTCCAGCAGAATGGAAAACGGATATCCAGACTGCCGCGAAACATCAGAACATCTACTGCAAAATTTCCGCCCTTGTCGAAGGTGCCGCCCGCGACGGACAGAAGGCACCGGACGATCCGGCGTTCTACAAGCCGTACATCGATGTTGTCTGGAACGCATTCGGCGATGACCGAGTCATCTACGGCAGCAACTGGCCGGTCTCCGATATGGCTGCAAGTTATGAAAAGCTGCAACGCATCGTCCTGGAATACGCCGCAGAAAAAGGAGAAACAGCCACTCGCAAGTTCTGTTCGCTGAATGCCAAAGAAGCCTACAAATGGATCGAACGCAAAGGCCGTCGTTCATAAATCTTCATGATTTACTCTCGATCACGCAATTCTTTTTCACGTGCAATACACGAAAGTTCCCAAGCCACATTGTCGCCGTATTTCTGACATGAAAACCTGACGCAGACGCTGCATTTGGGCATTCATTCTCAACGGAATCAATACGCGTCGTGTGTGCAAGTGTGCGGAAATGCTCATTAGTGCGGCTGATTTGAAGGGATTTAGTCATTCTTCAAGGGCATGTCAGCTGGATTCCCAATGACTGGTATGATGAGACAAAACGCAATGAAGATTGACTCCTGCAGTACCCCAAGATCTAATTATGTCAGTCGTGGTTGGCGGTTCTTTAGCCGTCCCCTCCCAATGCTACGGCCTCCTTCCTTCCAAATTGGATGACAACAGATGAAAACATCGGTTGTGATCGTGGTGTATCTCCTGCTGACTTTTGGCTTCGCTCACACGGGCACAGCACGAGGTGACGATTCTCTTCGCACAGTGATCGATCAGCGTTTGAAACCAGCGACTGGTGTCGTTCCGGCTCGGTGTTCTGATGCCGAGTTTCTGCGACGAGTCTCGCTTGACCTGAATGGAATGCCATCGACCTCAGATGAAGCTCGATTGTTTCTTGCAGACGCCAACACCAACAAACGTGAGCTACTCGTTGATCGACTTTTAGCATCGCCGCATTATGCTCGGCACATGGTATCGACACTTGACTTGATGTTGATGGAGCGCCGAGCCAACACGCATGTGACGGCCGATGAGTGGCAGGCATGGCTGATGAAATCGACTCGCGACAACAAACCATGGAACGTCCTTGCCCGCGAAATCCTGAC
>JAYVNW010000597.1:0-7410 GCA_043758225.1 Candidatus Kuenenia sp.
GACGTCAGATGTCGCCAGCGAGCCGACGGTCGTGTGGCGTGGAAATCATCCCATACCGTGTAGAAGTATTTTTCCGCATGCAATGCACCATTTTCGCTGACTGCATATTTCAGCATGGTTGAGAACAAGCGGTCCTCGGGAAGTGATAACTCGCCGTATCGATGCACAATGGCGGTCGCATGGGCCTGTAAATTATTCTGAATCGCTTCGTCAAGTTGAAACAGCAATCCGTCCGCATCCGTTTTCGCAAGTTGGTCCAGATGATGTTTGGCAGGTAGAGGATTCGCCATCAGATTGCCACCCCGATCTCTGGCGACTTGCCACGCTCCGATAATGAGGCAGGCAAATAGATTTCGCCCACTGCTGACCCGTGCCAGATTTCGCCATGCATTCGCAGCATCACTAGCGTGAACTCCGACGGAGTCGCCATGCACACAACCAGGCGGTTTGAGTTTGTCTTCCCATTGCGGCAGGCGACCCATATCTCGGAGGACGAGCAAACTGGCTGCGAGTGAAATCGCTTCTCCTACCACGGTCGGCTGATATCCTTGCGCCAATGCACTAGCCGCAGCGCGGGCGGCATCGATTGGAGACGCCGTTGCAAACGTTTCGCTGAGATGTTGCACGAACGCGTCTTCGGCTTCTTTGCTGCCAGGACTTTTACCGGCCAGATGAAACTCATCCAGCAGACTTACAAGCATCTTCCCGTGTTCGTCCCAGTCAGCGCGACGAGCTGGTTCGGCCTTGATACAATAACGAAGCGACTGGCGCAGTAAAGTCAGCGCGTGTTCGGTGCCGACGATCTCCTGCATATCCCACGCGCGGTACGGCAACACTGTTCGATGAACTTCCGGGTTGTCCTGAATCGCAGGGATCAGGGCATCCAATGCGCTGCGAGGATCACCAGCAACCAAGGCCGCCAGAATCTGTTCGGCATGATTGGCATCTTTTGCTACGATTGCATCATGCAGAGCGGCCGCAGTTGCTTCGTTCACTGGAGTCGATGCAGACATCGCATGCAGCGTTTCGGATTCGCGACCGCCGTACTCCTGAATGCGATCGCTGTTTCGATAGAGTACCTTAAAGACAGGCAGTGCTTCCGAACCTTTCGGCATCAGCGCAGACATTTTCAGTGCTGGGCCGAGCGCCATGAAAGTGTGGAATCCGATGTAATCTTCGCCGCCAAAAGTGCGAGCATTCGCGAGGGCTCCGGCAGCGACGAGAGTCTTCAGTGGCAGTCCGCCTTTTAGCTTTGCCGCAAGTTTTGCCTGAAGTCGCTCCGCTGGAGTTTCCTGCATCTCGCAGACGAGCGGTTCGAGATCGCCAAAACGCAGCGTGCTGTCGAGTTCCTCCGCAAACGCTTTCGGCACCAGTCCGAGATCAACAGCAAAGGCTGGTCCCAGTGTTGCCAGCAAAGTTCCTTGCCCAACACTCGTCAGAAAACTACGCCGCGAACGTGATTGAGTCATCGAAAACTCCTTCAAATGGTGGAACTACAGACTCCTGGTCCATCAAGACTACACTTGCAATAGGCAAAACTGCAACTGCAGCAGTAAACTTCGAGTAAGATATTGCACCTTGCCGACAGGTTTCGGCCAATTAGAAAGAGCGATCGTTCCGCTGCCAACCCAAGTGCGGATACGATCGCTCAAAACGATGCCGTGGATGGCCGTCACACGGCACCGACGACGCATGGAAGTTAAGTGTTGAGAATCGAAATCTCAAATACTGCCTCCAAAGTCGTTGTATTCCCTGTTAGAAAATTCCAACTACTTCTCCACCAGCCCGCGTAAAGAGGTTCTTTAGCGTTTTAATATCAAGCTGGTTTGAAATGAACCGCACCGAACCATCAGCAAGTCCAACGTGCCCCCCTCCTTCTGAGAAGCCGCCAAGTTCCGGGAGCTTGTCCTGTGATGTGTCGATCAGAATATCCTCCGGTTTTGTCCAAGGGATGTCGCGTCGTGCTTCCAACACGGCGATCGTGTTCGACGTGCCGTCAAGGATCTCCCGAAACGTCGTGCCGTCTTTGTCGCCCGGTTCGAACAGCAGCCCTGGACCATAAGCTTCAAACACTGATGTCAATGTTGAACGAGTGGGCTGACTTGGATGGCGAAACATTGCGGGCATGTTGTCCAGCACGGCTTTATTCGCTTCACTGTCCCAAGGCTGATCCTTCTGATACTGCTCGTACAGTGGAGCATTCTCCAGGAATGGCAGCAACTCAACTCGCCAGCTGCGACCCACACCCGACAACGGATCAATCACAACTGATGGCGGAAAATGGCCGTATTTATCATGATAGATTTGCATCGCCCTCATGATTTCTCTCAGGTTGTTTTTCTGCACTGCTCGCTGACCTGGCGCGCGAGCCTGCACAACTGCCTTGGCAAGCAGTCCCACAATCAGCCTGGTTTGCGCGTCAGCATTGCCTGACAACGTCAAGGTGTTGGTGTTGCCTTTTCGTTCCAGCGATCTTGAGTTCAGAAACTCAACCAGCAACTGGATGTTCTCCTTCGGAGATGGCGGAACATTGCTTTCCAGATTGACAACCATTTCATTCACCATCGCCATACCCGCATTCAACGTGGCTTCCATTGTCTTTGCTGCTTTTTCGTCGGGGGATATTGACGTTAACTTCAGGTCCGTTTTTTCTCGAAGCAAGATCGACAGCGTGTGGCTGTCTGCCTGCATCCAAAGCGGCGACAAAATGCCCGTGATAGAATTCTGTGGAACCTGCGACATGACTTCCCGAATGCTACCTGTTGCGACGGCCAGTGCGACTGTTTGCTTAGACGCGGCTTTCCATTCGTCAGTTTGTGTCAGCGGCGAAAGGGACGATGGCCCTGCCAGAATCATCCGTTTGACGGTTTCCGTGTGACCAAGAATCAGCGTCGCGTCATCCGCCAAATATCTTGCTCGAAATCCGGATACTTCGATTTCAGCCAACAGCAACTTTTCCTTTTGGTACTCGACTTTCGGTGACAATTGCTTCACAGCCGCATCGCGAGTTGCCTTGTTATTGAATTTCAGCATGACAGCAAGCGGTTCTGGCTCACGTGGGTGTATTGGCCCCATGATGACTGTGACCTGCTGACATTTCTTCATCAGATCGAGAAACGGCTTTTCAGTCTCTAACGCAACAGGATCTTCCGCACTTGAACCTGGTAGCTTCACGGACTTCATTGCGTGCTCATAAAACGGCACCAGATCTGCCGGTCGAATCACAGCCACAGCCGTGGCATCCACGGGCACATACTGAGCTTCCAATTCTTTGGATTGTCTTGCCGTGGCTGCCGGTTCAGCGGCATTACTGCTCGCCAGCGGCTGAGCGGCCACTGCCGATCCGTCGGAATTCCCACCTGGAGGGCGAATGCCAGCGACAACCAGCGTGACCGTTAGGACAACGATGATCGATACTGCGCGCAAGGCGAATGGGGCTCGATCGGCCAACAACTTCGTATCTCTCAACATCTCGATTCTCCTCAGAAACGTTCTGCGGGTTGGCAGAAAAGTGTGAGCCGGCCAGCTCACATGTTCTTGAGATTGCATCAACGCCAGTTCACCGATCGCTCGCAGATAAACCTGCGAACCACCGACCACGCTGGCCGCTAAACCATCAGCAGCCAATTCCTGTTCCAACCGCAGGCGATTCACCAGCCAGTGCACCAGCGGATGATAAAAGTGCAGCACAAGCCCCAATTGAGCCGCCACAGTCGAAGAAAAATCACCACGAGCAACATGCGCGATTTCATGCGCCAGCACGCTGCGCAACTGGCCTTCAGACCATGTCTTCCAGAAATCAGAAATCAGAATCACGGGATGCCGCCAGCCCACAGTCGCGGCCGTCGCCAGACGTGTACATTCGCGGATTTCAATATGCTGGAGACAATGCAGTTCGGCAGTCAGCACGTCAACCATTTCACGCAGATGCCCATCGCGCAGAGGCCGACTGGAGCGAACCATGAGTCGCACGCCGATAATTCCGCCGATCAATCGAATCAGTCCCAACACGACTCCTGCCATAAACATTCCCACAAACCAGCGACTCCATGGCGCGCTGGCCTGTGGTGGACTCTCCGGTGAAGAATCAGTCGTCGTAGAAGGCAAAACGGCAGACTTCCGATTCATGTTTCGCAAGCCTTCCACGCCAGCGGACACGAACTCTCGCAACCCAATTTCTTCTGGCCGAATTTTCGATGCGTCAAAGGCAAAGTCACTGGATTCGCGTGCCGCAGAGGGAAACTTCGCCTCAGTAACAATTCCGGCATCTGATGCCGCGTTGGCATCCAGCCAGCTTGGCCATGGGACGAAAGCCAAAAGTGTCAACATCACAATGGCTGTGAGCGTCGTGAAGGAAAGGGTCGCCGCGGACACACGACTCCAGCGACCACTAATAACGACGCAGATCAATCCAACCGCCGCGACAAGCGTGACCTGCAGCAGCCCGCAGACAACTAGATTGCTGAGCGAATCCATTAAACGTCCCCTGAAATGCTTTCAATCACAGATCGCTGTTTCAAATTACAAATCTCGTTCAAATTTGATGTTCAAAATCTCAGATCAAAGGCACGCTATATATGCGACTTCTTTTGCGTCGATTCCAGAATCTCCTGCAGTCGATTCTGTTCGGCTGCCGTGAGCTTCTTTTGTTCAAACAATCTCATCAACAAATTCATCCGCGATCCGGCAAACACTTTCTGCACCATGTCGCCCAGTAAACTGCCGGAGACTTCTTCATACGTGCGAGCCGGAACAAATCGAAACGACCGTTCTGTCGTGGTCTGCTTCAGGAATTCCTTTTCCAGCAGAATGCGAACCAGAGTCGCGACGGTCGTATATGCCAGATCTCGCCCCTGCTCTGCCAGCGATTCGCGTACATCGGCTGCCGTTGATTCACCGCGATCCCAGAACACATGCATGACTTCCAGTTCGCGTTCCGTCAACTCTTTGGCTTTCGGTCGAGCCATAACGTTCTCCTTCACAACCTGTGAGTCTGCTGCCGCTGCACCTTGTCTGGTCACTTCGGCATTTTGTTTGGTTTTATAGATTTGGTTGTATAGTAATCGTTTTAAAAGCCACGTCAAGCGGTCATTGGACGGATTTCGTTCCTCAAAAAAGACAGCCGTCTCGATTGCACCAGACACAAGTTTCCTGATCAACTGCCGCGACCACAAGGCTCAATGGTGTTCTTGCAAAGCGTACGGAATGGATCGGGGACTTGTTCACGCTCTGTTCTACCAGCAAAAGTGGCAACGGTCTGTTGACAATAGACTCCGGCGCTGTCGTCGAACGCTGTTGCGTCGATCGACTCGCGATCATGACATGCGACCAGGCAATCGCCCAATCTGACAGGTTTAATGCCGACTGTTTTAATATCACAGGCAAACTCGTAGAATCCAACGTTTCTGTTGCGTTGAACTGTCAAAATCTGTTCGAAGGAGTTTCGTCATGAAAAGATCTGCGATATTCAGTTGCGTCTTGTTGTTGGTTGCCCTTCTCTCAGGGGCTGGGGTTGCAAATGATCTCACTGAAGCAGAAATCGAAACTCGTGATAAAGCGTTGTCCAAATCCATGGCAAACTGCGTGCTGGTCGGTTCGTTCACGATCGACGGCAAGGAGAGCAAAGGCGCGCCGAAGGAAGAACGATACGAAATCGAAAGCGTGACCAAGGCGGCGGACAACATGTGGATCTTTTTGACACGAGTCAAATACGGCAATCTTGATACAAAGCTGCCAATCACCGTGCCAGTCGAATGGGCGGGCGATACGCCGATGGTGACACTCACAAATGCGACACTGCCTGGACTTGGGGAGGGCTTTTCGGCTCGCGTGCTGTTCTACGAAGGCCGCTACGCCGGCACATGGCAACACGGGCCAATCGGTGGTCACATGTTCGGAACGATTGAAACAGCAAAACCTGCGAAGCCCGTCGAGAAACCAAAAAATGGGAATTAGCATACTTTCATCGCCGACCACTAAGGTTCACTACGCAGCGAACGATGACGGATCGCTGACAAATGGCAACGTGTTTTGCGCCATGGAATGATGCACAAACACGTCCCGCGATGGGAATGGAATCGTTAAACCCCTCGCGTCGAAGCCCAGCTTGATCTGTTCGATCAAATGGAATTTCACAGGGTTATAGTTGCTTCTGAGGACCCAGGGCCGGACAACAAAATTTACGCTGCTGTCGCCGAGTTCCGAAACGGCTACGACCGGCGCGGGATCAGCCAGAATTCTTGCATCGGACTTCACGACTTCTTCCAGAAACTGCCGCACAGTTCGCAGATCATCGTGGTAGCTGGTACCAATCACCAGATCAATGCGTCGAAATGTTTCTGCTGAAAGGTTGCGAATCGTGCCGTTTGTAATGGTCGAATTCGGTACGATGATTCGTACATTGTCAGGAGTCGTCAGAATCGTATTGAAGATTTGAACTTCGACAACGTTCCCAGACACGCCACCCACATCGATCGTGTCACCCACTCGAAATGGCTTAAAGAATACGAGCAGGGCACCTGATGCACAATTGCCCAACGTGCCCTGCAATGCCATTCCGATGGCGAACCCTGCCGCTGCGAGAACTGCTGTTAACGAGGTCGTGTCCACACCAAGGCAACTGAGCGATGCAATACCAACAATGATCAGCATTAAGACATAGGAGACGTTGGAAATGAATCCCACGAGCGTTTGGTCAACGCGAGCCTTCTTGGCAGCACGGACCATCATCGAAGTCGCGAAACGTGCGAACGTGCGACCGATAAAAACGACGGCGATGGCAGAAACAACGTTCCCACCATGTGCCAGCAACAGACGCTTGAGTAGGTTGATATCCAGATACGCGCGGACTGTGGTCCAGAGCTGAGGCAGGAACTCAACAGGTTCGGCTGGCCGATTTCCTTCCAGCGGAAGATCCACCTGTGCAATTAACGGCTGAAACAGGTCTGACAGCATTTCGGCAGCAACTGCGACAGAATCCATCACACCAAAAATATCGAATGGCTGAGTCATCCTTGACACCCCCGAGAGAATCATAATCAAAGTACGCATTGTAGCCCGTCGCGGCCCAACTGGTAAACGGGAGTGTTTTGGTCGGGAATACATCCCAAAACCTGGCAGTTTGGGAAGGATATGTGCGTACTGCAAAAAAAATGATGCTTGGCACGTTGAATGCCGATCCAGAAGAAGCCGCACGATCTGCATTCACGGAAGAACCGCGCAAATTTTTCCGTTGAGGCTGACATGGTCTCGGTAATTGCCGAAAAACACTTTAGAGACAGATGACGGGGTTCAGGCCATGGAACGGCTCAAATCCGGAATATTGTTGGTCTTGATTGGCCTGACAACAGGGCCAGTCCTGGCTCAGCAGTCGGCATCGAGTCCCCGACCAGCAGGCTTTGTTGCGGTAGT
>JAYVNW010000598.1:0-2205 GCA_043758225.1 Candidatus Kuenenia sp.
TTTGGCTTCTGATCGACTATCATAACACTGATGTGAGACAGGTATCATGGTTGCTGAGGAATCTTTGCTGACTGTTGAGGCTGTCAATCAGCGACTACCGTTGGTTCGAACAATCGTGCGGGACATCATGGAACTGCACAATGATATTGCCATTCGTAAAGGACGCCTGGCGGCATTGCGAGAGCGTCATCCTGCATCCGGAGGAGACGATTCAGTTTACGAACAGGAAGTGCAGCAGATGGAAAGTGAACTGTCCGGGGACGAAGATCGTTTGGATAGTTTTGAACTCGAGTTGCAGCAGATTGGTGGAACGCTGACGAATCCTGTATTGGGGACTGTCGATTTTCCCGGTGATATGGATGGTGAACGCATTCAGTATTGCTGGCAAAGCGGTGAGCCGGAAGTCTTGTACTGGCATGCCGGTGAGTGTGGAAAAACAACTCGGGTTTCCCTGTATCACGAACTGAACAGTGCTGGATTTTCAATTGAAAATGATTTGAGACAGGATGCCTAATTGCGCCAATCTGGAAAAACCTCCGTTTCGGGCGTAACGGAAAATGTTAAAAGTAATTCGTAGATTGGGGTTGGGTTGATGACGGATCTCGTCGGGCATTTTCTGGTGTTCGCGTTGGTGGCAATTGGATTTCTGATGCTGCCGCTGCTCGCGGGTCGTTTGTTGCGTCCAAAGTTGCCGACTCCCGAAAAGGACGCGATCTATGAGTGCGGCGAACCGGCGATCGGATCCAGTTATATTCAGTTCGACCTCCGATTTTACGTGGTTGCTTTGCTGTTCATCATTTTCGACGTAGAAGTCGCATTCTTTTTTCCATGGGCGTCGGTCTATGGAAGCACGATGCAATTGGCAGACACCCAACTGTCCGATTCCGCTCGCACCGAACTCAGCGCGCGTTTGCTGAGCATTGATCCGGCAACGATCGGTCCTGCTCAGGTCATTGATGCTCAGACAGCATTGCAACTGGGCTGGGTTGGACTCGCCGACATTCTTGTGTTCTTCGGAGTCTTGCTCGTCGGCTTTGCCTATGTATGGAAACGCGGTGATCTCAATTGGATTCGCGCGGTATCAAAAATTTCGACTCAAGCTGCCAATCAGACTGGTCCTTTGACGCGCGGCTAAGTGACAACGAGTTCTCAGGGTGCAGGTCAGAAAAACTGGAATTAGAACTATGGATATTCAGGGCATCCATTCAATTCTGCTGGAGAAATTTGGCGCGGCGGTCGTGGGGAGCGAAACGCATCCGGCGATTGATCCATGGATTCAGGTGGATGCATCCGCCATTGTCGAAGTTGCGAGATTTCTTCGCGATGACGAACGCACGCAGTTTAAGCATCTGAATGACCTCTGCGGTGTGGACTATCTGGAGACTGACCCGAAAAAGATCGCGAAGTTCGGCCATGAGCCACATGTGGAAGTGGTTTACCAACTCAGCAGCCTCACATTGCGACACGCTGTCAAATTGAAGGTCGTTGTTCCGCGCTGGAAAAATGACGTCGCTGGCGAATTGCCATGTGTGCCTTCAGTCAGTTCTCTGTGGGGAATTGCAAACTGGCATGAACGAGAAGCGTACGATCTGGTTGGCATTTATTTCCAAGGCCATCCAAATCTACGTCGCATTTTGTGTCCGGAGGATTGGGTTGGTCATGCCTTGCGAAAAGACTATGCCTTTCCGCTTGAGTATCATGGCGTTCGCGGTCGGTAGTTGCGGTGTTCGCGTATGGCGGTTGAATGAGTGTTGAAGTGGGCGGCGTCGTCCGACCCGGAGCAGTTTGGCTATGAGTATGCAAATTGAAGATCCGCGCGTCGTGGAATTTGACGTTCAGACGGACGAAATGCTGGTCAACATGGGTCCGCAGCACCCAAGCACGCACGGTGTGTTGCGTCTATTGCTGCGAACCGACGGCGAAATCGTCCACGAATGTACTCCACACATCGGATATCTGCATCGATCGGCTGAGAAGATCGGTGAGAACCTGTCGCCGCCGCAGTACATTCCGTATACGGATCGTATGGACTATCTTGCCGGTATGAATATGAATCTCGGCTTTTCATTGGCAGTCGAAAAGCTGATCGGGATGGAAGTTCCCGAAAAGGCCATGCATCTGCGAGTTCTGATCGCTGAACTCGGCCGCATCGCAAGTCACCTTGTCGGAATGGGCACTTATGGCCTGGACCTTGGCACGTTCAGC
>JAYVNW010000599.1:0-2755 GCA_043758225.1 Candidatus Kuenenia sp.
ACACGAGCACTTGAAGACATTGCCTGGGCGGTGATCAACAGCAAGGAGTTTCTGTTCCAGCACTGATCTCGGCTTCGCGAGTTCGCGTTAACGAATCAGTTTGCAGACCTCGAGAACACAATTACTGCCAGCGGCCGACGTCAGATAAAGAAACGGGCCGTCCCAGGTATGCGCTCGCTGACCAGGCTTCAAAGGCAGTCACGAGCGCCGGAATCGTTAACAACACGAGCCAGAATCCTACGGGCGGAAAAAATCATTCACCAACAGGATTGCCATGACCGTGCTCGCAAATACGCAGGCGCTGCCTTCCAAAGTTCTGGATTGAGTTCTGCTCAAAAAGAATGATCGCACACGATAACGATGCTTTCCAAAAGCGATGCCGACAGGTTCGGCCGATGCATCGCCTCAAACATCAACCAAAATGCCGATCAACATCAATCGCTCTGCATCATAAAGCTGCAGCCATCTCGCAGTCAGGATGATGACAAAAAAGCAAGCCGCCGCCTGCGTCATGAGCAGCAGAATCGTGTGGGTCAGACTTCTGGTCTGTCGACTGCAGCAAAGCAAGTCTTGCCGAGGGGAATTCGATTTCTCGCGGGGCCAGACACTGCAACGAACATTGATATCAGTAACAGACTCTTGTAACCACAGGTCCTCCATGTCGGCGTATACGGGAACCACGACAATTTCTCGGAAGATACACAGTTTAATGAATTCGTTGCGTAGAATCCGGTTGTGATAGGCCAAGATCTGTGGGGTCCCTTGCGGTGAATCTTTCCATGGGACGCATTTCGTGATACTTGCGATACGATTCGCTTGAAATTTCGTCATTGTGCACAATTAGCCCACTTTGCAGAATGATACGAATAGGCCAAAAACTGAGACTGCGATTCCTGACAGGAGATCGGAATTTCGCTTGATATAGCAGTCGTGCCTGGTTAATTAGACAGCAAGCATTCAGAGATATGTCCATAATCAACCCAGAATTGCACCTCGTCAGATTGATGACACCAGAGGAGAGCTGGACGAGCCAGCTAAACGAAAACATGCTGAAAGCGTCAAACGAGCATCGGAATGGTAGCCCTAAACCACAGTCCGTAAGCACACTGGTGCTGGCTGACTCCACTCAATCCGGTGCGACATTGAATTTGGGAGCAATCCTGAATCGCCAAATGTGGCTGATTCTTGCATGCTCCGTTTTGGGTGTTTCGCTGTCAGCGGTTTACTGGATGAATGCTGAGATCTGGTATGAATCCCAAGCTAAAATCATGGTCAGTCAACGTAGCCCACAGATGGCTACTGGCGAGGCTACGAGTGGGAAAGATCAGACGATGGTTGACGAGGATGTTCTTGCCAACCACATGGAAATCGTACGAAGCCGAAGAATTGTCGAATCCGCGCTCCAGCGCCACAATCTGGCAGGCATCTCATCCATCGCCGCTCAACTGGAACCGGATGTCGATGCAGCAGAGTATGTTATCGATCACATGGCATTAAAGCGTGGCGGCGACGGTTCTGCCAAAGACGCTCGGATTTTGACGATCCAGTTTCAGCATCCAAATCCTGAAGATTCCAAGTTAATTCTTGAAGCCATCCTGCTGGAATATCAGGCGTTTCTGGGGACGCAGTTGTCGCAGGCAATGTCAGAAGCTGGACGCCTTGTTGAAGATGCTCAGAGCAATCTCGAAACAGCTCTGGAAGAAGCCCAGGCAGAATATGTCGAAGAACGGCAAAAAGCTCCGGTTCTGTTCCAGGGGGCAGGCAGCGGCAACGTCTTTCTTGAACAGTACAAGCGGTTGCACGAAGAGCTACTGACCCTCGAAATCTCTCAATCGACGGTTAAAACAAGATTGGATAAAGCCAAGAAGCTTCTGACGCAGGAGGCAGAAGGGACTCCTATCGATATGGATGCTTTGGGCATCATCGACCCGGAAAGTCTGGAGCGACTGGGGATCTTCGCCGGAATGCAGGCGAATGCCGGTCGGTCTGCAGAATTTCTGGCGGACCAGCCGCAGCGCACGGAAGAAGCCCGTGCTCGTTACACTCAACTGCTGGCGTTAATGGCTGAGGAACAGAGGCTCAAGGCCGATTTTGGTGACGGGCATCCTTCAGTTCGCAAGCTTCGTGATGAAATAGCACTGGTGAAAAGTTTTGTCACAGAAAACCAGGCACAGATGGGAGCTATCCCCACAGAAACTGCGCTCACTCCCGCCCTATTGTTAAAAACGTATGTTGGATTTTTGGAAAACGATCTTATTTCGGCAGATGAACGACGCACAGAAATGGAAACGCTGTTGGCGGACGCCGAGAAGCAGGCAAGGATGCTCGTGGAATTTGAATTGCAGGAAGGAATTCTTCGATCCCGGGTTGACCGGACACAGTTACTCTTTGATGGTGTCGTGGAACAATTAAGAGATTTGGATCTCGCAACCGGAATGCAGGGGTACATCCACGAATTGCTCGAAACACCTCGAGTTGGTGAAAAAGTCTGGCCAAAGCTGAGTCTCTGCGGCGTCGGCGGTTTAATGATGGGAATGATCGCCGGGCTGTTTCTGGGAATCATCAACGACCAGCAGGATCAAAGATTCCGCACCTCCGCCGAGATTGACAGCGCTATCGGGATCCCAATTCTCACGCGTGTGGGACGAGTCAAGCTCGATGGAAAAATGCCGATTGTGCCTGATAACTCACCGGAAGGAGAATCATTCCGTGTCTTGCGGACACTGCTGTTAAGCGACGTTCGTGAGGGCCGGCT
>JAYVNW010000600.1:0-4564 GCA_043758225.1 Candidatus Kuenenia sp.
AGTCCGGCGATGAAGTCAACATATCTTAATAATTGAAGTGACCTCACTTCAAAATGTAGCAGTAAACAAGTTGTTGCCAAATACCTTTTTTCTGCACAGTACGTTTTCCCAAATTCCCTTGACAGGATTTCAATGCAGGTCCGGCTTTTTCCGCAAACAAGATGCAACCAAACGAACTGCTCTTACATGAAAACACGATTGCAGATCTCAAAAGTAGAAGAAGAATCACGTGTCGATTGTCAAATTTCCCCTGATTTTTGAGGCAAAAAGGCCTGAATTTTGAGGTTCCCAACAAACGCACAGTGTTGAATTCAAATGGGTTGCGGCAAAAACGATGCTTATAGCGTGGCATGTGCGTTTTTTTTGCGGGTCACTTCTTCGATACATTCCATCGCCACGTCACACAACCGATCAATCTGCTCTACGGGCATTGCTGGGGCAGGCATGAGCACAATTACATCACCGAGCGGACGCAGAATGACACCGCGTTTCCGGGCGGCGAGCGTTACCTGGTGCCCAAGACGTTGCTTTGTGTCGAAAGGAATCAGCCCGTCACGGTCTTGCACGAGTTCGATACCGATCATTAGCCCCTTTTGACGCACTTCGCCGACATGCGGATGGTCATGTAGCACAGCCAGGCGCTCGGCAATCCGCGTAGATGTAACTTTCACGTTTTTCAGCACCTGTTTGTTGTCAAACAGCTGCAACGACGCCAGTGCCGCTGCGCAGCCAAGGGCATTGCCAGTGTAGGTGTGGCCGTGAAAGAATGTGCGGCCCTCAGATGGATGAGCAAGGAATGCCGAATAGATGCGTTCCGTCGTCAGCGTAGCTGCGATCGGCAGGTAGCCACCAGAAATACCTTTCGCAAGACACAGAAAATCGGGACTCACACGTTCCTGTTCACACGCAAACATCGTTCCAGTGCGTCCAAATCCAACAGCGACTTCGTCAGCGATCATCGGGATATCGAAATCAGAGCACAACTGTCGCACGTGGCGCAGGAACCCAGTCGCATGAACCAAAATTCCCGCCGCGCCCTGAACGACCGGTTCCATCACGACACCAGCGATGCGGGATTGATTTTCGCGGATCAGCCGAGTGACTTCGTCGAAACAAAACGTCAGCCATGAATCTTTCGTGTACTCAGCTGGAACGCGAATCGCAACGGGGGAAGGCGTTGACAGCGTGGCAAACAGCAAATGCTTGTAGCAACGATGAAAAAGCTCAATGCCTCCGACACTGACGGTCCCCAGCGTGTCGCCGTGATACGCATTGCCAACGCACAAAAACGTGTCTCGATCTTCGGTGCCTTCCGGCTTCTGGCGGTGGAACTGATATGCCATTTTCAGTGCGACTTCGACCGACGTCGCTCCGCTGTCGGAATAGAATACTTTCGTCAATCCCGTCGGTGCTCGCTCTACCAGTGCGCGGGCCAGACGAATCGACGGTTCGCTCGAAAGGCCCAGTAAAGTTGTATGAGCGACTTTATGCAGTTGCTCGGTCACCGCTTGATCGATTGCTGGCACCGCATGACCATGCACGTTGCACCACAGCGACGAAATACCGTCCAGATAACGACGACCGTCGGTGTCGATGAGTTCAAATCCCTCGCCCCGCACAATGATCGGTGCTTGTTCGTCAATCCACGCGGACATCGGAGTGAATGGATGCCAAACGTGATCGTTGTCCCACTGACGTAACAGGTCAGTGGTGACGTTTGAGGATTGCGGTACCGTCATTCTTACGCGAGTCTTTGATTCGAGAGGGATCGGCTACAAAACGTGAACCCTCATGAGTTTAACGACAAACTGCCGCATCGACAGAAGTCCCACTTTGGTCGCCAGGGATGGAGAACCGTGCTCGAACCTCCCGTGGCTCCTTTCGCTTCGCTCAGTCCAGTCTCGGCCACTCAGGTTGAACGCACAGGAATTCAGCTAAAACATCACATATTTGCCAGATCAATCGTGACTGTGTTTTCGTTCCACGGTCCCAGGGGCACATCACCTTTCGCCAGAGCAACCACCATCGCAACAGCTAGCATCAACGTCGGAATTGTAATCACGGCGAACACGGGAGTTGCTGCGATCTTAAGAAGCTTTGTCCCTTTTTGCCATTGCCGGACACCAAAACCGGCGGAACAAATGCTCAGCCACGTCAGGCCAACAACAATTCCCAGCCCGATGATACGATCTTTCTGAATGGCATAACGAATCTGTCGCACTGCAATTTGATCAATGGCATCCGGAAATTCAACCAATGCGTACAGAACCTGAAATGACTTTGTGCCTTCAACTTCGGTCTCAAGCGTTTCGGGACGTTCGTATCGATCCACGATATAATTTGCGGCCATTGACTGAGGTAATTCCATGTGCACCCGCTTTGACTGATCTTTCCATGGGGGATCCATGCTGGCAGTGACCGTTTCTATGTGTCTGGCCAAAGCGTCGTTGATTGCGGCGGTCATCAGGCTCTCTGCATTATCACCCGACATTACTGGCTTAGATCTTGCGACGATACGGCGACCATCGGTCTGAGTGATCCATTCCGGCTCTGGACGAATTGCAGGTGCCACAGTGAGTGTCCCATCGGCTTCAGCCGTCAACGCAACCGATTCCGGCGTGGCATTGAGAGTTGCAGAATCGGTATGGTCTACGAGCGCAACAATTGAATTGGCAATCATTTCCAGTCCACGCGTTGCGATCATTGGCTTCATGGGAACGGTTGAACCAACAGGCGGCGTGAGAGGTATCAATGCGTATGTCTGACGAATGCGACCGGGCAATTCTAAGTTAAATAATTTAAGCAGATCCTGACCGCCAACGCCCAGCATTTGCTGCACCATTTCATCCGAAGGCTGGAAGATGACGACGTCGCCGTTGTCCGATTTTGCTGCCTGGCCGAAAGCCGTTGCAGTCGATTTGTCGCCAACTTTTTCAAATTGAGAACGCAGGAATTCTCCGATGCCAGCGACCATTTCTTCAAGCTGCACTTTGCGAGCATCGACAATCGCCGTGTCATTAGTTGATTCGACACTTATATCCTTAACGTTGTCCGGTACCCCCTCGCTGGCTTCGAGTCCGAAAGCGATTGCAGGCTCCACGTCAATCGCCGGACGTGCTGGCTGCGGATCTTTTCGCAGCGCAACAATGTTGTTTCCCAATTTGTCCAGTCTGATTGATGTAGAAGACTGTTGCTCGTCCCGAGGCACGGCCCTGGCCATCGGCAAGTTTTGCGATCGGGCAGAATAAATTCCAGTCACCATGATCAAGATGCCAGCCAGTCCAGCGGAGACAATTAACGCCGCCGGCAGCCCAGACCACGCTCCAATTTTTTCCGGGGGATTGGATTTGCCCCGACCGGTCAGAGCATTGATCACCAGTGACAGCAACGCCAACCCTCCCGTGCCAAGTCCGATGACGAAAGCAGCGATCAATATCAGGCTAACGAAAGATAAAATCATAGCGTCATTTTCCAATCAACGCGTGAACAAGACATTTCGGCGAGCGGGAGGCGTGAATCCCCTGATTCTTGTAGTTTGCACCCGAAAAATCCGGCGACTCACACTCCCCGCTCGCCGAATCAACTTTCCTGAAACACTATAACCTGTCAGAACGGGGCCGGGGACCCGTCCTCGATACAACAACTTCTTCAATTCACACATTATGCCCTGCAGTCGCCGGAACCACAACAACAGGATGACGCACTTGAGCCAAAACCGGACCTGTCTGAACAGCTCCCGGTGCCGGTGTCAGCAATCTGTCTTCCTGCGGTGTCCAACCAGCCGACAACTGTACTACAGCCGAAATCGCCAACGCCCAGATTGCTCCTAACTGTTCCGAAAACGGCAGAATCGCCGATAACACAACTCCCAGAAACAGCGTCACCAACGCACTGGAAATTCGAAATCGAGCTTTGCGAAAACTGTCTGCCTGCCACCACCAGCGACGAACCATAAACAGCAGACCGAAGAACATCATGTATCCTGCCATGGACGGCAAGCCACCATCCAGCATCTGAATGCGTCCAATCGTGCCGTGATTGAAAATTCCATCGCCATCGACATGCAACAACTGCGAATCATTCAGCATCAGAAACTGCTGTAGAACTGCCGTGACAGCTCCGACACCCAAACCGAGCCCAGCTTGAATTAAACGCCGCACGATTGAATCTCCCGTGCGGCCTTCCCACATTTTGGCAGGCACGATCAAGGCCCATGCAGCCAGCAATGTGACAGTCCCGAAGAATGCCACATCCGCAGCGTTCGGCAATAGATCAGTCGCCAGGTGCACGGCGGTTGTAACCAACGCCGCCGCAGCCAGTGAAATTGTCAACGACGTTGTCATATCTGTCACTCGCTGGCCTGCAGGAATCTGTCGCCTGGTTGCTGGCGTGTAAACCACTGCAGTCATGGCCTTCGGTTGAAGTGTCGCTGCCATGTGCCTTTGCTGAGCATGCATGATCACCGAAGCTGCCAGTGGCGTCGCGGCTGATTGCCGGACCACAACTTGCGGCGCTGCTACTGCTGGAACGAAAGTACTCGCCGCGGCTGCCGTACGAGGTGCCA
>JAYVNW010000601.1:0-1501 GCA_043758225.1 Candidatus Kuenenia sp.
CTTTGTATTCCTGCATCCAGCCACTCACGGAACTCATGTCCGCTTCGATATCTTCCACCGCAATCACGATGGCGACTGAAGTTCCGTCTTCACGAAGCAGATTAACCGTTTGAGCGCACTCCTGAGTCAGTTCGGCCTGTTGCTGGGACAATTCCCGACAACGACCGTAGTTCAGATCCAGCCAGTCTTTCTGAGGAGTTGCTGCGACACCCACTGTGCCTTCATGGATCGCAGTTTCTGCCAGCAACATCCGCTGGAATCGAGCTTCAAGTGATGCCAACATCATTTCCTTTTCTTCTTCGCGCAACTGACGCAGCATGGCCTCCAGTTCCTCGGCCGTTTCATGCAGTTCCTCAATCGCATTGTCTTCATTCTTCAAAGCTTCTTCACGTTGCTGTTCCTTCAACTTATCCAAAGCGCGATTCATTTCTTCGCGGGCTTTTTCGAGTTGCTCGCGGCCGGGAGTCTGCTTCTTCTCGTTCTTGTCGGCTTTTTGGTCGCCTGATTGCTTGCCATTTGATTTTTGGCCGCTGGACTTTTGATCGCTGGATTCTCCATCGCCTTCTGATTTTTGATCTGACGGAGATGGCTTGCCTCCATCAGGCGACTCTTTCGAAGGCTTGCCTGACTGTTTAGGATCACCCTGCTGTTTAGGATCATCACCCTGCTCACCTTCGCTCTTCCTGGGATCACCGTCTTTGGGATCTTGTGTTCCGTCTTCAGGCTTTTCGCCGTTTGGGTCGTTCTTGTTCGGCTCAGCTTCGTTGCCGTCCTTTGAACCATCTTTGGACTCTCCACCATCCCTTGAGTCCTTGCCTTCGCTCTCCCCGTCCTTGCTGTCTTCCGTTTTTCCCTCCTTTGATTCTATTCCGTCGTGCTCGCGCATAGATTCGAGGAGTTTTTCGGTTTCACTGAGGGCCTTCTTCTGGCCCGGGGCGGCGCTGGATGGAGCGAGAGAATTCTGAGTCGCCGCGCGGGCGGCACGCTGTTCGGCCAGCACACTGCGGACATCTTTAAGCAATCCGTTCAGTCGATCTCGTTCTCGCTCCACTGCACTGCGGCGATCTTCGCTCTGCAGTAGTGTCAATAGGGCCTGGAGATTTTCGATCACCTCAGCTTGCTTTTCGGATGCATTGCCAATGCTGCCGGATTCAATCAGCCCGACGACGTTTTCAATCTCTTCCTTGATGCGACCTTCGCGGCCCTTTCCAATTGCGCGACGCAACAGGTCGGCGCGTTCGGGATCCTGGCGTCCAAGAATGTCGGCCATTTGGGTCAGCATACGCTCGAAGCGTGCATAGCGACCACTCACAGACAACTGGTCATCTCGGAGTGATTTCGGCGTGACAAGCTGGACCGGTTGAACCGGCGCCGCAGCAGGAGGTTCCTGCGCTACTGCTGCGACCAGAAGAGTGAACATTGCGACGAGAGTGAAAGCTAAGCCAATGGTTCGCATCATGTTATGGTCCAATGCCGGTCGAGACTCAGTCTTCTGCAGTGC
>JAYVNW010000602.1:0-6438 GCA_043758225.1 Candidatus Kuenenia sp.
CAACGGAATGACATTTGAAGCAGCTGGCTGCTTCACTGCGAAAAACTTTGCGGCCGCGAGCCCAACTGCCGCCTTCCAGTTCCGCAATCTTGAGCGGGGTTGTCGAGGTTGACGCGTCGTTTGTTGCATTCACATCAACCCATGGCAGCGTGAAGCGATGCAGTTGCAGTGGCCTGTCTGCAGAATCTTCGTTGGTCTGGATGGACATCGTCAGCTTCGGATTTGGACAATCTCCCGTGCGAAGTTCAATGATGACATCAACGGGTTCGGTGAGATCCGCTGATGTCTTGAATGTCGCGTGTTGCTGTTCAATAGTGTCTTGATCGCAGATCACAGAAATCTCCGTCGCAGGCAGATCTGAATTTTCTGGGCGAGTGGCCTGTACAACGATTTCGTGACTGCTTTGGATGGTGACAATCGCTTCTTCGGCCGGCCATTCGTAATCAATTTTCGCACCAGGCTGAATTGCCGGGCGCAGGATGTTGTGGACATTCAACTTTGTTTTGAGCGTCAGAACTCCCGGCTGTTCAAGAGCTGTCCACAGCGCATTGTGCCCTGCACTGCCTGCAAGCAATGTTTTTGCAACTTCCAGGTCAGCGTGCGGCAGCCATCCCGACCAGGCTGGAGTCGTGTTGCCAGGCGTTGGAGTCCATCGTGCTTCAACTCCATGAAGAGCGAAGTCCACATCGACATCTTCCAGCATCGGGACTGTTACGGCATAGTGCAGATTTGCATGCATCGGAGCCGTATTGATAATCAGAGTTCGCAAGTCGCTCGTCACAGCTGTCGCGGTAACGGACAATGCAAAACGCGGCTTCATGAGTTGAGCTTTGACCACAGCATATGGCGGCATCAGGTTTTCGAATCGATCGCCAGCTCGGACATGTTCGCCATATTCAATCCTGATGCGTTCGGTGAGTTGACGCAGCTGTGTGGCGTCCAGAGGATGATCGAACGCGATGCGAATTTCCTGAGGTCCTTCCGCCCACGTTGCAACGGGCCGGGCAATCTGAGCTTCGGTCATTTTGATGCGAAACAATTTGCCGATACCGGTCGGTCCCGTGCCCCAATCCGGCGGTCCACTGTGACACGCCACCACCAGATCGCCGTCCGGTGCCACACATGCATCGACGGTCAGCATTTGGAGACACGCGAACAATTGTGATTGAGCCACATAGCCCGCTGGTGTCTTCATCAGCTTTGTACGCCACAGTTTTCCTCGCGATTCGCCGCAAACGATCGCGTCATTCGCCCATGTGGCTGGCCCGAAACTCGGACCACCGTTGACGGATTCATTGAAGATCATGCCACATGTGGATTGATGCTGCGGTGAATAATCAAACGTCGATGGTTCATCGATCACGTTTGGATTGTGTTGAGGATGTCGCGGGGGAAATCCATAATGCCGCTTCGTCCCCGGCTTGTTGTTCGGTCCAATTCCATCCAGGCGAATATGCAGCAGTTCATCCAGCGGATTCCCGTTCGCAAGCCACGTCGCGCCTTCCTGTTCGGCACAAAAAAGATCACCTGCCTGATTGAATGCAAACGCGATCGGAAATCGAATGCCGGTGCAGACTGTTTCGCGTTTGCTGAAGTCCGCTGAAACTTTCTGCACAGTTCCGCGATCTGATGCGATATCGTATTCGGCCACACCCTGATCGTTGACCAGATATGCGTTGGCATAATTCACAGTCCCCAGTCCAAAATAGAGATTTCCTGCCTTATCCGTCGCCATCCCGACGGCATCGACGTTCTGAGGAATCTCCTTCCAGCCGGTTGCGACAACGATTTCTTCATCAGCTTTATCATCACCATTGGTATCGACGATCAGAGACACTTTGCCCTTGCTCGGCACAAAGATACCGTTGCCCTTGGCGTAACCCGGCGGAGTCAACAGCATGCCGATCGGGCCTCGCAGGCTGCCTTCGTTTTTCCAGAATAATTCCACTTTGTCTTCGATGCCGTCACCATTGGTGTCGCTTACCAAATGGATGTCGCCGTTGTATCCCAGCGTGACAAGTTTGCCGTCTGCTCGGTACCGCACATTGTTCACGTTGGTAAGTTCAGCAGGAATCTCACGAACCGAGAAGCCCGGCTGCAGCATCTGAATCTGCGGAGGATTCTCCGCCTTCACCAAAGAAACGCCGCCGGAAGTTGACAGCTTCAGTTCCCTGGGCAAGTCTTCTGCGAGCTTCGCGTATTTTGCGTTCAGGTACTCGCGAACGGATTTCGTCTCGTCCTTTGTCAGCACACGATCATAAATCAACAGCTCCGCAATATCCCCCTGAAACGGTCCTCGTACTTGATGAGCTCCAAGGCCGTTTGTGGGGAACCTCGCTCCAACAGTGATCTCATCGAACGACAACTCAGTTGCTTTGAACGGACGTTTCACCTCCGACTTACCGTCAATCGCCAATTCAATCTGTCCGGCCACGGGATCGACTAAGGTTTCGACGACATGCAGCGTGCCGAATTCTTGGCTGGTCTCAAGCAGATCCTTGGCGCCGCCGAATCCGGTTCCTTCGACATTCAACTGATCGAATTTCAACGTTGGCCCCGGCCCGAGGTCCAGCGTCATTCCCGATTCGTAGTCGCGTCGTTCATGTGCATTTGTGGCAAAGATCCCTCGAAAATCGCCCGGATTCGAATGAGGTGCCATGACCACAAACACCGTGGTTGCCTCCAGTTTCAGGCCCGTTTTCAGAAGCCGAAAATGATCGTCTTCGCCATCAAACCGCATTACCCATGCCTCGCCGACTTTTACCAGCTTAGGCTGAGATTTCACGTCGGCTTGTTCAAGACGTCGGCCCGTCGTTGCATCATTCCACGCGGCAATGACATCACCGGATGCAAGTGCCGGCAGATTCGCTGCAACTCGGCTTTCATTCACCCGGGATGCATCGAGCCACAATAGCAATCCGTTTTGCACTTGCAGGTTCTTGTCTGCCCACGGCGCGATTTGACCCGGTGCCGCGATTTGACCATGCGCCGCGCGCAATGCGACAATTGAGATCATCAATATCAGCAGCGAGCGAAATAAACTTTTCAACATGGTAATGACTCCGTAGTGCCTTGTGGGATGTATGCAGTCGAAAAATCTGGTGTTTCAGGCCCGGATGGGCCGTCAGGCCAATGGTACTCGATTTGCGATTACAGTAGCCATCACTCTCTCAGTGATGAATGCTGCGGGCCGCGTTTAGGATCGTTCGAACAACAATAGTCGCCTTTCGCTCCGCGAAAGGAGCGTTCTTTGGCGGAGCGAAAGGCGACTATAGGACACTAATTCATCTTTGAAATCCACCCCAAACGGCTTGCCGGTCAATCTTCGTACCGAACCTGGCTCCAGTCCTTCGACAGTCGGCAAAGTTCATCAATGACATCCGCATCTTCGCTGCACGCGACGATGCCTGGATAGCGTCGCATACCAGCTCTCGTGTCCATCCAAAGATCGCGGTAATGAACCGGCTGACGATTGTGAACCCAGACCGCGTCGCCACCTCGGACACGGGCGATGTGCATTGAAACCGGAAAGTCATAGATGTTCGGTGAATGAATGAGTGATCCTGTATATGCGCCCGTTGCCATGAACGGATAAATGCTGCCCGGCATTTCGTCAGATGTATGGCCTTGCAGATTTCGACCCCGAACGATAAGCCCATCGACTTGTCGTGCTCGCTGAGCATCGCGTTTCTGGAAGCCAATGAGATACACTCCGGGCCCGGCGTTCGTGCTCCGCGACGTCAGATCCGGCAACGTATCCAATACGGTGCGCGATGTTCGAGAAGGATCGTCCGGGCCGCACACGATGCGATCAGGTGTTACTTCAACCCATGTCCCGTGCTTGCCCATTTCCGGAGCGAATACCAGCGAATAGTACGGCGTTGAATCGTCGTGCAGATGGACAATGATGGAATAGCCATTGCCGGTTTTATCGCGATATTGTTTCGTGCCGTCGATCGGATCAATGGAAATCGCCAGTGCACTGGACGCGGCAAAGTGAGCCATGTCGCCGGTGGTTTCTTCGCCTTCGATGCGGCACGTTTTCAGAATCGGATCCGCATCACGCAGAGCTGCGACGAGCAGTTCCTGAACTGACAAGTCCGCCAGTGTCAGGGCATCGGTGTTCGCGTTGCCGGAATGCTTTCCATCGACGGCGATGTTGAATTGGCGCAGCCGCTTGGCGACCGCACCGCTCCAGCGAACGATCGGTGGAAGAGCGTGTTGAAGAGCGGTAATGATTTGTTGTTTGCTCATAGTGCTGGTTGTCTACCGTTCGATCCATTCGAACAGGCGAGTTGGCACATCCATGCCGCACGCCCGTTGCAAGCCACGCCAGCCAGGCACCGCGTTGACTTCAATCAGCAGTGGCTCAAGATCCGAGTTATACATCAGATCGACGCCGGCAAACAGAGTGCCAGTAACGCTGGCCGCTTGCTGAGCCAGTTCGAGTTCGCAATCTGTTGGGTTGTGGCTAATTCCTGTGCCCTGCTGCGATATATTCGCACGAAAGTCACCGTTTTTGGGGGTGCGTTTCATTGATCCGACAAGTTGTCCGTCCAGCAACAGCACTCGAATATCGAAACCTGGGCCAGACACAAATTTCTGCAGATACAACACTGCACCCAATCGTTCCAGTGTGCGAAACGCCCTCAGTGCGAGTTCCGGGTCGGAGACATGCATGATACCGCGGCCTTCTGCTCCGAACAAAGGCTTCACGACAACGTCGCGGCCAAGATTTTCGAATGCTGCCAATGCTGCTTCTGAGTTTTCGCAGACGATCGTTGCCGGGACCGGCATGCCAGCTGCTGCGAGTCGTTGCGTTGTCAGATACTTGTCCACGGCACATTCCAGAGCGCGAGGAGGATTGATGACGCGAACTCCCGCCGCTTCCAGTCCTGCGAGCATATCCATCCTCGCGACTATTTGCTCAAGCGTTCCTGGCGGCATCGTTCGCACAAGGACGGCGTCAAGAGTTTTGAGATCGATTTCGCCGCAATGAATGCCGATCCGCGAAGTTTCGATCGAAACTGTAAACTGATCAAACAACAACGGATGCACCTGATGACCGCGCGCATTGCCGACACGGCAGAGTTCACTCACATACCAACTGTCATGATTTCCAAAGACACCGATTTGCATTTGTTCGTAATTTTCGAATTGGATAAGGCACTTGCGACAAGCATTGAAACGCGGACTTTAACGCGGGCTGGATGTTTGAACTATCATGCGTCACTGATTTCACTCAGATGCGGGCTCGACTGGCGACTCGGATTCGTCATCTGAGCCAAAATACAGCGTCTGGATGGCTTCAATTGATGTTTTCGATTGCGTGAAAGTTGTGCGTTGTTTAAGTTGCTCAACCTACTGGGCAAGATTAGACGGTGCTAAGTCGCTGCGTGAGGTCTACGATGTCGGACAAAATCGTGATTCCCTGTTCGGAATGTGGCAGCAATATGTCAGTTCCGAATACAGCGGCGGGCAAAAAAGCTCGATGCCCGAAATGTAAAACAGTTGTGGCGATCCCGGGAGGATCATCGCATGCTTCCAGCGACGCTGCTTCAGATATTTCTGTAGCAGAACCTCAACTACGTCGAGCGCGAAGAATTTCAGAGGCAGTTCCACCAACCCCGCCGGAGAAACCAGCTCAGCTAGAGAAATCGGCTACGCTCAAGCCACGACGAACCAGGGAAAAGGCTGCACCAGCGGAGGATGATTGGTTAGATGACGACGTGTCGTCGTCCAGCTCTGCAGGCAGCGAATGGGATTCTTACGGGAATCCGGCTCAGACACCACAAGGGCTACCGCCGCGTGGAAAACGAAAAAAAGCCGGCGGCTCCACGCCGTCATTGCGAGGAACGGGTAACGAAGCTTCAGATGCCTATTCACGCCCCAGCAGGTCTGGCACGAACGGCAGCGTTGTAACGGGAATTCTGATGATGGTGGGAGCCGCCGTATGGTTTTTCGGCGGACTGGCTGTGGGAGTGATTTTCTTCTATCCACCCGTGCTGTTCGTCCTTGGGTTTATTGCGCTGGTGAAGGGAATCATGAGCGCGGAGTGATTGAAGACTCAAAAATGCCGAGCGGGATGCGTCGCATTTTTGGTCGTTTCTACTGCCCTTTCAAGAACTCGAGCAGGTTCACCATTTGTTCCACTGTGACGTCGCGTTCAATGCCTTCTGGCATGAGCGATTTATTTGTCGTCTTAAGATCTTCGATGTCACTACGAATGATTGTCTCTTCGCGACCTTCTGGCTGACGTAATGTTATCGAGTCTGCAGACTCTGCTTTCAGCAGACCGTTGAAAGTGCGGCCGTCGGTGGTGACCACAATGTATTCCGTAAACTGCGGATCAACTCGGCGATTCGGGTCGAGAATGTCATACAACAATGCGTCGCGCGCACGAGCGCGAGTGTCGCTGATGTCGGGGCCGACGTTGTG
>JAYVNW010000603.1:0-7299 GCA_043758225.1 Candidatus Kuenenia sp.
GTATCGCTTCCAGGAACTTCTTGACTCGTTTTGCGCGTTCCTCTAGGTTCCGTGAATTCGTGGGATTCGGCAGCAGTTCTGACCGATAACACGTCGAACTTCTGTGAGTTTTTCAGTCTCTTAGGAACATGTTGAAATGGCCGACTTGATCGCACCGCATGGTGGATTGTCCGAACCTGTATGCTGCACCGTGGGGGAAAAGGACCGAGATGCGTTTTTGGGCGAAGCCAAAACTCTGCCTCAAGTACCAGTGTCTGCAGCAGACCTGTCCAGCGTTTACCGCTTTGGTGACGGAACTTTGAGTCCGCTGACCGGGCCGATGAACTCGGCTGTTTACAATCAGGTTCTGGATGAGTGTTACGTTGTCAGCAACGGTGCGAAATACGCATGGACAATTCCAATTGCGTTCCCGGTCACTGCAGACATGGCGAAGACACTGAAGGCTGGCCAGAAAGTTGCTTTGACCGCACAAAATGGTGACATCGTGGCAACTCTGGACTTGAACGACGTCTACGCCTGGCCAAAACTCAAGTACCTGCGATCAGTTTATCTCACCGACCGCATCGATCATCCTGGTGCTGACATGATCATCAAGGGTGAAGCAGCAAACTCACACCTGATCGGTGGAGAAATCAAAGTTCTGCCACAGCCAAAGAATGCTTCATTCGGTAACTACGTTTTGACACCGCGCGAAGTTCGCAAGTTGTTGGCGAGCAGAGGCTGGAACGCTGTTGTCGCATTCCAGACTCGCAATCCGCTGCATCGCGCTCATGAGTATGCTTTGGTCTACGGCCTCGAAACTCTGCTGCGTCAGGGACTCAACGCTGGCGCTTGCCTGAATCCGCTGATCGGCGAAGTTAAGGGCGACGACGTCAACGCTGAGATTCGAATGGAAACTTACGAGAAGCTGATCTCTGACCGTTCACTGGGTGATGGCGACAGCGACACCAGCCTGTGGGGTCCGCGCAAAGAATCTGTGCCTGATCGAGTTGTGTTGCTTGGCCTGGATATCAAGATGTTTTACGGTGGCCCTAAAGAAGCTGTCATGCACGGCATTTATCGCCAGAACATGGGCTATACTCATCTGGTCATTGGCCGCAAGCATGCTGACGCACCTTATGCCAACGGCGAATCAATCTGGGGCGACTTCGACGCTCAGGAAATCTTCAGTAAGCTTGGCGGCGATCTTAAGATCAAAACGGTCAACGTCGGTTTCGCGGCCTACTACGAATCCGCCGGCCGCGTAGACTTGATGGAACGTCACAAGGACGAGAAGCCATGGTCGATCAGCGGCAAAGACATCCGCGCGACTCTGCAGAGGGGCGACCTCGTTGATGGTCGCATTATGCGTCCAAGCACGTCAAAGATTCTGTCAGCCGCAATGAAAGTCGGCTGATCAGGCTGAGCTGATAAGAACGTCTGACCACGAGTCAAAAAGTAAAACCGCAAAAGGCATGTTGACGAGCAATTCGTCAACATGCCTTTTATTTTTAACCAAGGAACCAGGCAATTGATACGTCTGGAAGCACACCGATCGATCGTAGTCTCGCGTAGCGACTTGAATGCCATGCACAATTTGTGAACAAACTAATTTAGGATAAAATCCAGTTCTCTCAATTTTAGAAACAAATAAGTTCTTTGATGTTGCAATTGTGACGGTGATAAGTGAGTCTATTCCTAAGGTACAGAACAAGATTGCCGAGAATCGTCATACATTGGGATTTTCTTCTTTTGGTTTTTCAATCGTTGACATGTTCTGCAAAATTTTGCCGCGTAGTTTTTGCGTGAAACTGCCATGTTTTTAGACAATAGAGTTGTAGTTGAAGTCAACATCACTGTATTTCGGCTGCAAATGACGATTGGAACGTAAATTGCCGACACCTGTCATAATGGCTCAAGTTTATTGCAATCAGAATCTGAGACGCGTGGCCTAAGCGTGTTGCCGGGGCGTTGTATGTATTCTTTTTTGGGAGCGTTTGCTGTGAAGACTAAACTCAGGCATCAGGGTTTCACTCTGATCGAATTGCTGGTCGTGATTGCGATTATTGCAATCCTCATCGCTTTGTTATTGCCTGCAGTTCAACAGGCCCGTGAAGCAGCACGACGTACACAGTGTAAGAACAATCTGAAGCAATGGGGATTGGCACTCCACAACTACCATGACACGTACAACGTGTTTCCCCCGGCTTTAAACGGGTCCGGGCGATACAATGCGGCAGCGTTTTACACCGGGATCAACAAGGTTCAAAATACGACGGGATGGCTGTTTCTGCTGCCCTACATTGAGCAGTCAGCGGCCTACTCTCAGTATGACTTCAATCAGACATCTAGTCTCTCAAATCCGTATACCATGCCAATCGCGGGGAACACCGCAGTGAATCCAAACGTCGCTGTGACCTCGATGGCCATGCCCGCTTTGGTCTGCCCGTCTGATCCTGCTGGCGGAGAAATCTCATCGGCAACAAACGTGACACTCCAGTCCGATTTCTATGTGCGGGAGAGAGCTCGTCGAGCGAGTTACGGATTCAACACCGGCAGCATGACAGACTACAACGCTCCGTACGGTGCGTACACAAACGATATTCGTCAAGGTGCGTTTGGAAATAACGGAGCCGCAAAAATGGCTCAAATTACTGATGGTACGACAAACTCAATCTTAATCGGCGAAGCTTGGGGGGGACGAAGTAAGACGAGTACTAGTTTCGGGCCGTGGGGGTTAACAGGAACTCACACATGTTGCCACCTTTATACGCCATCGACCAGCAGTACTGTATTAACGCTGGCCAACCTCACTGATGCCACCAACAATTATGGTCCCAGATTTAAAATAAACGCAGACTATAACAAAGCAACTCCGGGCGCGACTCCAGATACGTTGCGCCGACAATACGCGTGGGGTTACGGAAGCGGTCACACAGGTGGTGCCCAAGTGACACTTGGAGACGGGTCAAGCCGCTTCTTGAGTGAAAACATGGATATGCTGGTATTCTGGCAGTTGAACTACATCCACGACGGTGCCGTCACTGGTGAATTCTAAAAGAGCTCCTTTATTTAAGAAGGCGGCGGGCATGGTACGGGGCTGACGTTGTCAGCCCCGTGGTTCTTTTGAAATGCAGTGAACTGACAAATCTGGTAGTCGAAAACGACTCCGAAATTCTTAACGTTGGGTAGAGAATCCATGTATGCTTTTTCCAATTGCCGAACAGTATCACTTCAACTCTTATTGCCGCTTTGTGCCATTTTGATGAGTGGCTGTAGCGAAAAGGGTAAACCAGGGCGAGGGGTTCCAGTGAGTGGGACGATTACGATGGGTGGATCACCACTGGAAGGTGCCAACGTTTCCTTTTTGAACGGAACTTTTGCTGGTTTTGCCCGTACGGACGCTGCTGGCAAGTACCGTCTTGTCCAGGGCGCACTGCCCGGAACAAACAAAATCGTCATTTCGAAGATTGAGGGCGGGGCTGAACCTGTTGTTAATGATCCGGAATCCGGGATGGATGCAGGACAAATGGAAGCAGCCGCGATGGGTTCGGGCGTTGAGGTGGAAAAGCCGAAAAATCTCGTTCCAGATGAATACGGCGATTCCAGCAGAACCAAATTGACATTCGAAGTTCCAAGTGGCGGTGCCGACGGAGTGGATTTCAGCATCTAGCACGAAACTGCAATCAATCCTGAAGAGCCACTGCAGATGCAGTGGCTCTTCACTTTGATTTCTGCTGGATTCGATCTCTACTTTGACGAGCTGGCGATTTGCTCGAGAAGTTCTTCCGCATCTGTGTTTCCGGGATAGGCAATGAGAATCTGATCCAGATGCCCTCGTGCTTGTTCTGGCTGGCCGAGTTTGATCAGCAGTCTTGCAAGATTCAGCCGCGCCGGAGTCTGATCTGGAGCAATTTGAAGCGTTGCCTCGAATGCATCGATCGCGCCCTGCTGATCACTCTGCAGCAGGCAGCACTGTCCAAGATTGTACATGGCAAGAGCATGATCAGGTTTGAGATGCAATGCCTGCCTGAACGAATCTGCGGCCGCGCCAGGTTCTTTCCTTAAAAATCTTACGACACCAATGCGAAATCGTACTTCGGCATTCTTTGGTGCAATCACCATCGCGGTGTTCAGAACGCTAAGTGCATCATTGAGCTGTTGTATTTGGATGTAGATCTGAGACAGCGTCAAGTAGATGGACACGCTATCGGGAGATTTTTTAAGTTCTGCTGACAATAATTGAATTGCACGGTCCGAATTTCCGCTCTCGGCCATTGCGATCGCTTTATCCGCGACCCAAAACGAGTCGCGTCGCAATGTTAATGCCTGTTCTGCATAGGGATCTATCCAGGGCAGTGGCCGATCGGGCAGGTTCCGAAGTTGATGTAAGAGTCTTTTTGCGAGGTCATTGTCACCTTCACGGTCCGCAATTCGTGCAAGGACTTCGACGACCATTCGTGAGTCTGGTGCAAGTCGATACGCTTGCTCCGCGAAATTTTTCGCCTCATCAACGCGGTCTTCCAGAAGGCGAACCCGCGCTAACGCCTGAAATGGCCGAGGGTCAGGAATCCTGCTTGTTTGAATGGCCTTTTCCAGCTGAATACCAGCCCCGTGGATGTCATCGCTCGCAATCAACAATTCTCCAAGACGTGCATGCGAGATTGAATCATTTGGCTGTACTTCGCAGGCTGCGGCGAATGATGAAATTGCAAGTTCACGGTCCAGGGGCGTTGCTGTGAGACCAAGATAGTAATGCCAGCGAAAATCATTTGGCGCAAGAAGTACTGCCTGTCTGAAACACGGAATTGCTTCCACATCACGCTCATTTGCAAGCAAAATCATGCCCAGTCGGCCCCAGTGGGCGGCTGACGTGGGAGTCTGAATGATGGCATCGCGAGCTTCATCCACCAGTTCTTGAAGGGAAAGTGAAGCACTGGAAAGGTCGATTTGTGGTGGCTCTGCCGGATTGTCTGAATCCGATTGAATAGACCACCAGCCGAGCAGTGAAGTGGCGATCAAAGCGACACCGAACGACAACCATTGTCGTATCCACTTCATTCTATGCCGAGTCGCATCGGCGTCTTTACATTTTTCGAACGAGGAACGCAGAGAATCGGATTCAATCACTCTTGCGTTCCTGATTTGTGGTTCAATGTAAGGAATCGGTTTGCTTGTCCACCTGAGAAAGATTCACGGTCACCGTCGGGCCATGTGACTTCAATTGCGTTGAACCGTTCTTCAGCCCCAAGCCCAAAATGTAATCGAATATCTGACGCGCATTGATAGCTTCCACCGCCGAACAGCCATCGGTCCTGACGCCCATTGGCTGTAATTAAGGCAACGTGGGCACCAATGGCATCTCTGCCCCCGAATTGTGGTTCAACCAGCCGGACTGACAACCAGTTGCCCTTCACTTCGGAACTGTTGACGTAGATCGCCGGGGGACGATCGAGAAATGTGACAAGAAGATCCAAACGTCCGTCATTGTTGAAATCCCCGGGACACAGCGACCGTCCAACGCCCGACGAGTTTCCAAGAGCATTCCGGGCTGATGTATCGACGACAAACTTGCCGGCTTCCTGCCGCAGCAGCTGACTGGGCTCGGTGTAGTCCTGCCAGAATGAACGATTCAGATGTTTGTCTTTCAACGATTGCCGCTCATTGGAATCTGTGGATCTAATACCACCGGATTTGCGTCGCACTCGTCCGTTTGCGACGGCCAAATCAAGATCTGCATCGTTGTCGACATCAAAAAGTGCGATCCCAAAACCAGTCATCCCAAAACTGCTCTTTTCTACTCCCAGAGCGAGGGAGTTGTCAAGGTATCCAGCACCCATGCTGCAGTAGACAGCATTGGATTCTCCATCGAGATTTGCGACAACCAGGTCAGGGATGCCGTCTCCATTCAAATCTCCGGACGTCACGCCCATACTGCCCTGGCCTTGGCCGACTGAATCGTAGGCAACTCCTTTCAATGCCGCTTCATTTTCAAATTTGCCGTTCTGCTGATTAATCCATAGATAGTTCCCATGGCCATCGTTTGTGACATAAATATCGATCCAATGGTCGCCATTGAAGTCCGCAGTGATGACTCCGAGCCCCGCTCCCTGTTCCAAAGCGATACCAGATTGCTGCGTTACATCTGTGAACCGAACTTCCTGGCTACTCGGACTGTCACCTGTTGTATTTCGATAGAGCCTGTCAGATGTTCTCGGAAACACCGCCGGGTTACAAAAATCTCTGCGACCACTGGGATCGACGCAGTCGACGCCTGGATCGTAATCGACATAGTTCGCGACAAAAAGATCCAGCCATCCGTCTCGGTCGAAATCCAGAAACGCTGCTGAAGTGCTCCAGCGCACATTGGAGATTCCTGCGGCCTCCGTAATCGCCTGGAATTTTCCAGACCCCTGATTCAGAAGCAGGACATCGGGACCATATGCAGTCACATAAAGATCAATCCTGCCATCGTTGTTGACGTCCCCGGCAGTACAGCCATTTGCGAATCCCAGATCTGCAAGTCCTGAACCAGTCGTGGCATCAGCAAAACGACCAGTCTCAGTCTGCAGGAACAGCATTGATGAAGATGCACTGTCTGTCGTGGTCTTCACTGTCGCGCTGCTGCGTTTGCTGTTGAGCAGGAATACATCCAAATCATTGTCCTCATCCAAATCGAGAAACGCTGCTCCTCCGGCCATAATCGCTGGGAAAAAATGCTCCGACGCGCCGTCGTCATTGTGCGTGAAATTAATACCTGAACTCGCACCATTTTCCTGAAGTACGACCCAACCTGATTTTTCGTCCTCGGATCGTGAGGCCTTGGTATTGTCAGAATTACTGCACCCGAAAATATGCAACGCGGCCACCATCGTCACAGTTTGTTGAATCAGAATCCAATTCCAACTGATGAAATTGAATCGTGAATTATGACATACAGATAATCTACTCTTTTCCTGGACGGCCATTCAGTAGCTCCCACTGCCTTGTTCGTACGCATGATTCGTATTTCAGTGACTTCCGTTTCAATGTGTGGACTCAAGTTTGCGTTGATTGTTCAACTATTCAATGACGTCATCCAACGGCGAGATGCTCACGACTTTCTCCAACCGTATGTAAACCGTTTTGCGATTCGGCTGAACTCCGTGAACGCGGGCTTCACGGACGTAAACTTCGCGGGTGGTTGTGGAATCTCGCATGTCGTGGACGTCGGCGGCTTTCAGCACCAGCGTTTTTTCGTTGATGGCGTGGAGCCGTCCGAGATAGACAAATGGCGATTCCACATCGACGACAACCTGTTTTCCGATGAATTCTTCCACG
>JAYVNW010000604.1:0-2882 GCA_043758225.1 Candidatus Kuenenia sp.
GCTGCCAACGATGAAATACGTTATTCCTAGCCTAGGCGCTGGAACGACAATTGCTGGATGTATGGCGAATCCGGCCTGAATTGAGGTCTCTCCTTGTTGTGAGACTTCCGAGCAAGCTGCCGCCAGATCCTCGAACTCTCACGAGTCCGGCTGTATCTCAATTCCACCAGCCTGAAGTATAACCGAGCAGAAAATGACCATCTCCTTATCCTGGCCATCGTCACGGCGGAGTGTGATGGGTACATTCGCGTTGTGACAGTTATTTTCCGCTCGACGCTATAGCTCTCACCGATTCAGAATTACAGAAGTGGGCCATCATCCCGCCAAGACAGGAATAGACGCAAGATGCAATCAAAAACGATACTCGCTCCACTCACGATTATTGGAGCACTGGTAACGCTAGGTGCAGTGGCTTCGCAGAAACTGGCTGAGCCGCGTGCCTCCAATCCGGGAGAAGCTCGATCCGCGTTGACAGGACAATTTTCAGCGCCAGTTAACCAGGGCGAGTCACTCCTGACCACTTCGTCCTCACTGTTATTGACAGGAGTCAGTTCCAACGTTCCTCTCACTAAGGAGATTCCGGTCATTCGATCTATACCCTGGACCCCACAGGAATTGGGTCGAGAGTTTCGTCGCAGTGGAAATCAAATGTCCTGCAGCATGCTGGAGCCTGGTATTCAGGTGATTCAGCCACTCGCAGAGCCGTTGGAAGGCACTGAGCGAGCACTTGGCCGACAGGTCGTCTTTGCCATGAGCCTTGAAATTGATCCTTCGGCAAGTTCAACGCTGCCCAGAGTAACGCGAGGGGCAATCGAGAGTTATCTGGAGTCACATCAGATGACGATCCAGTCCGTGTTTTACCAGGACGCAAAGGGGCAAATGTTTTTCGGCCCGCAAGTGCGGGCAGGCTTTGTCGCCGTAGCAAGTCCCGAACGTACTACGGAACCTGAAGCGATGATCTCAGCATCGATCAAAGAGCTTCGAACTCTGGGCGTCTATTGGGATCAGACGGCTGAATTCGTGCCCACAATGGCACGTACATTAGTACTCGCATTTCGATACAGTTTGCAGACCAAAGTTTTGGGCACTGAAAAGTCGGCAGCAACGCAGGAGTACGAACTCTTGTTCCTGCATTTGCAAAAAGATTCGACACCGGGACATCCCAAAGTTGCGGTCTTCGCCACGTCGAACGGTCGAACGGAGTTGAATCTTCTTGATGCGGTTGATCCGCTTTCAGCTCAGCAAACAGCAGTGATTGCGGCGCGAATTCGGTTCGGTGAATTCAACATGATGGGAATGTATCCAGCCAATCCTATTGTCACCGGCGTATATCACAAAGCTCAACTCTCGCTCCCTGTAGATTCCTTCAAGGCATTGCTAGAGGGATTTGCATCCGGCACACCTCGCCCACTTTCGGATGTGCTCGATGAATTGTGCAGTCGCAGCACAACCGGTGACACAAGCGATAGCTTCAGTGCCCCACCTGAGTCAACGCCACAACCTGAGTCAACGCCACAACCTGATCCTGCAAAAGTCGACGCACCGGAACAAAAGGCTGATGCCCCGAAAGCAGCGGAAGCCTGACAGTCTATCAGCGGATATTAGTGTTTAAAAAATTCCCGATCTTATTTCTCCATCGCACCAAAACACGGCGTTGTTTCTGGACATGTTTTGGGCATTCATCACTTGGAGAGTGATGGCTACTATAATCGCAAGAGGACAAGATCATGAAAGTTCACGATTGGAGTCGAGTTGAGGATGGGATTTTTCACGACTTTCACCATGCATGGATTGAAGAAATCAAACGTGCGTTGAACGCTGGCCTGCTGCCTGAATGGCTCTACGCATTGGCTGAACAGCAGGTGTCAGAGTTTGGCCCCGATGTATTGGCGTTGCAGGCTCCAGGCGCAGACAGCGAATCAGAATCAGGCGAGACTGCCGTCAGCAGCGGGAGCGGAAGCAATACGGGTTTGATGGTGGCACCTCCGCGAGTCGCAATGACGCTTCAGGGAGCGGAGGATTTTTATACGCAGCGACAAAAATCGGTCATGATACGTCACGCCAGCGACGACCGAGTTGTGGCGATCGTGGAAGTGGTCTCGCCCGGAAATAAATCGAGTCAGCAGCGGTTGGAAGCGTTCGTCCGCAAAGCGTGCTCATTGTTGCGGCAGGGGATTCATTTGCTTGTCCTGGACCTGCAGGTTCCCACACGTCGAGCACCGGACGGCATTCATGGAGCGATCTGGAACATTATCGGCAGCAGCAGCGATGAAGACTACCACCAACCCGCTGACAAGCCGTTGACGCTCGTCGCTTACCAAGCCAGGTTGTATGCTGGCGTAACTGCGTACATTGAACCAATTGCGATCGGCGATTCACTGAGGGAAATGCCGCTCTATGTTCACAACGAAGGTTATGTGTCGGTGCCGCTTCAGGAAACGTACGACCGAGCATTTGCCGCACTGCCTCGACGCTGGGCTCGCGTGCTTGAAGCGTGACTTGCATCGGAGATCGGACCAGTGCTCGTTCGTACTCTTTTCGCAATCATCCGGAAGAATGATCTCTTTCGAGTGCAATCCCCCAATTTATGATGCGTTTAAGCGCAGGCAGGCTGTCGATTTAATCGAAACCCGACCGGTCAGCGAGGGATTCATGGGCACGCCGCCGAATAGCCAAAACTCAATCCCTCATTTACGTTTCCGGTTGTTATGATTCAAAAATCGCAACTTCAAAAAACGATATGCCGAACGGTACTCTTCGAAAACGAGCCCCAGCCAAATTCAAAGAGCAATTTTCAGTGCTTGATATCATTTCACGCAGCCTCCAAATTGAGTCGCTTCGGGACGCACGGAAACACTTCCACGAAATATGCACCTTCGTTC
>JAYVNW010000605.1:0-6865 GCA_043758225.1 Candidatus Kuenenia sp.
AGCTTGATCGCAGCTAAAAGATCCCGTATTAGCGAGTTGAGGATTCAATGCACCCGGACCGTTTCGCAGCGAACCGCGCGTCCGGTAGCGAGCGGCTGCGTTGTTTGGATCACGCATGCTTCCAGCAACTCCGACGTGCATCAAATACTTCCCTTCATCTTCGTACCAAGTAAGATACGACACGCGACTGGTCCAGGCATATTCACCTTCGCCAATTCCATACGCAAAAACGTTCGTGGTATTCTTGAAGAAGCCGGTCGACCATGTTCCTCGGTCGTCTTCGCTCCAATTGTCGAAAAACAAGATACCCGGCGTAAATCCATTGTTGAACGCACCGTAAAAGAGATCCTGATTGAACGATCGCTCCATGAAGTCCAGATAGCGACTGCTCGTTAAGTGCTCGAATCCGATTGGTTCCTTAACATTACCTACGCGAATGTTCCCAACAATCGGCACTTCACGAAAATTCACCCACAAGTCCGTCGGTGCCGGCACGTGAGCAACGCTGGATTCCGAAGCTGGCGAGGTCGGATCTACGTTGACGTTGTTTACGAAGTCATACTCAGTCACCCAGTCGATAGTGCCGTACATCGTACCATCGGCACGCAAGCGAGCGCGGCGAAAGTTAACCGAGTCCTGATCGCCAAACCCTCCAGCCCCGGCAAATGCGTTCGGACTATCCTGCAGAAACACGGCGTCGAACTGCACACGACCGCCAACATGGTATTTAAACTGTTTGTCCTTTGTGGACGCTTCCCAGCCGTTGTTCCACTTTGTGGAGAACGCCATGGGATCTTCTTTTTTGGGGTCCTTGGCGTCTTCTTTCTGGTCGACCGTTTTCGTCAGGCTGGACATCTGACCGACAAGAGACTCTTCGGACGATTGAACCGCGTCCAGATCATTCCGCAAGGCCGCATTCTCAGCCTCAATTGCATCCAGTCGGGTTTTGAGATCGCTCAGATCGTCAGCCAATAAAGGAGCCGTGATAGAAGCTGCCACGAGTCCGCAAAACAGACTCTTCCATGAGAATCTTAACATAGACACTCCATTGTCCATTAATGCAATTTAACGCTCGGTCGAACGCAACACCGCGGTCTGAATTCTCCGATTGCGTAAACAATGCCAACCACATGGCTGCTCGCGATTCCATTCGCTGTTGCCGCACAAACCAATGTCGGACTATCAACTTCAGGTGTGTCCTCTTCGATCGGTTGTACTCAAGCGGCCGGATGCTCAGTTGGAACCAATCTTAACAATAGTGCACTGAGTACGATCCACCTGTATCAGGAGGTCCGATTGTTCCGATTGTACTATGGCAGAATCTGCGCCAGTACGGATCGCAGGGTCTTTGCTTTACCTGTGACACGGCGGTAAACTCAGTAGTTCCAGCAAAGGCCATCACCCTCTCCTGAGTGACTGCATGAATCCCATAAATTTTGCTCTCCGCCGCCCAAAGACCGTGATGGTTTTGCTGCTGGCGATTGTTATGGCGGGACTCAGCGTCATCAGGCCGACGGCAGTCGATAACTGGCTGCGCGAACGCGGCGTTGAACTTCCGCTCAAGCGAATGGCGGTGGATATTTTCCCGGCCCTCAACGTGCCCGTGATTTATGTCTGTCAGCCTTACGGCGGCATGGACCTGGCGCAGATGGAAGGGTCGCTGACGAATTATTATGAGTACCACTTTCTCTACATCAACGGCATCCATCATGTGGAAAGTCGTAATGTGCAGGGTGCGGCGCTGATGAAGCTGCAGTTTCATCCTGGCACGAATATGGCCCAGGCAATGGCCGAGACCATATAGCTCGTGCGCGTCCGTAAATGGACTTGAGTAATAAAAACGCGAAGTGAAAAACGAAAAACCTCCACGAAGATCACGACTGAAATTTACGTAAATGGTTTAACAAGGCCAAAAACGGAAATCCTGGTGTCATCTTCGAGGAGTGAATCAATGCGTAAAGGGTACTCAACGCAGAGGCGGCTGGATACTGAGTCGATCGATCAGGTTCAGCTGAATCTGGAATGTCCGGACGAGGTCATCCCGATTCTCAAAACGGTACAGCATCTGTATGCGAAGCCTGATCTGTGTGAGTAGATTCTTAAGCAGGTGGCTGAGGATGTGAACCGCGATTCACGCAGCGATTGTGGTCGCGAAGGCATGGATTACTGGCAGATTGTGGTGCTCGCGAGTGTGCGACTGGGATGTAATCTCGATTACGATCGACTTCAGGATCTGTCGGAAAATCATAGTCGATTGCGTGGCATCATGGGCGTCGGTGAGTGAGACGAGAAGACTTCGTTCGACTGGCGGCAAATTCGTGACAATGTTTGCCTGTTTCATCCCGCCACAATTGATTCCATCAGTCAGATTATTGTTGCCGAGGGCCACGCAATTGTTCCGGATGCGATCGAAACCGTGCGAGCCGATTCGTTCGTGATGGAAGCGTGCATTCATTATCCAACCGAGAGCACACTGATTCGTGATCGCGTGCGACAGATCATTTCGATTTGCCTGCCGCTGACTAAAACGTACGACCTGCCCGGCTGGCGACAGCAGGTAAGTTTGTGGGAGAAAGTCAGACTTGCGTCTCGCAACATTGATCGCATCGCCGGAAAGAAGGGACCAAATTACAAGCGGCGACTCAGGAAGAAATACCAGAAATTGCTGAAGCAAAGCAGGAGATTTGTGAAACTGGCTCGCGAACTCTGCGCGAGTCTGAGCTTACCCGCTGCGACGCCTGACGATGTCTTCGGCCCTCATACTCTGCAGGCATTCATCGCGCGTCCCGAACGCGTTCAGAACACCGCAGAACGCCGTATCATGAACGACGAGACTGTGCCGAACAGCGACAAACTGTTCAGCATGTTCGAACCGCACACGCAGCTGTACAAACGCGGCAAAGCCAGAGAACCGTTGCAGTTCGGGCGTCAGGTTCTGGTGTATGACGACGCTGCGGGTTTGATTGTTCGTCACAGTTTGATGCCTCGTGAACAGGGTGAAAAAGATGTGGCCGTCCAACAGACAAAGATCCTGCAGAAACGCTTCAATAATCGGATTCGTCGTCTGTCGTTTGATCGCGGATCTCATTCGCCGGACAACCAGACTGAGCTGTCCGACATTGTGCCGAGCCTGTGTCTTCCGAAACCCGGCGCAAAGCAATCTGTGAAACAACTGGCTGATGCCAACGAAGATTTTCTCGCCGCACAACAGAATCATTTGGGTGTGGAATCTGCGATCGGGGCACTCCAGTCGGGCAACGGTCAGAAGCAATGTCGCGATCGATCGGAGCTCGGATTTGAGCCGTACATATCACTGGGAATTCTGGCCGCAACATGCACATTCTGGGTCGCCTGCTGATCGCCAGGGAACTAGGTTTTGGCGAACAGGCGGCTCGCCGTGAAGCACAATCCCGGATCACTCAGACTCGCACAAAGCAGATCGCCCTCATGGATCAGATTGCCCGCGAGATCGTCGAATCACACGCACAGGCTCAGTCCCGCTGGTTGCAGATTCAGTCGGCTCAGGAAGCTGTCAGTGCGGCGCGGGATTCATTCAATCGCGACTGGGATCGCATTGAAAACGGTCAAGGGATTGCCAATCGAAGTCTTGCAATCCATTCAGGCTTTGACGAACGCTCAACGCGAATACACCCGCGCCGTTGCCGACTACAACTCGGCACAGTTCACGCTGCATCGATCCCGTGGCTGGCCAATTGATGCTGCCGCAGCGATCGATCCCACGCCGGTAGCGTTGGATTCCGCATCCTAAGCCTGAATGACAACCGCGCTCGCCTGCCCGACGCGTGTGACACTGGTCTTCAGGAACAGGCCATTCGACGCTGACAGGTGCTCGCCGTGCACAACGTTCAGCGGTTGTTCGGCATCTGGTGTCGCAAAGTTCAGCGTCCTTGGAATCACGCCGTGCTGAGCAGCCAGCAGTGACGCTGCTATCTCGCAGAGTCCTGCTCCGCTGCCAGTGCTTCCCATGTAACTCTTGAAGGCAGTCACAGGCACTGAATCCGCTTGAGGGCCGAGAATTTGGCGCAATGCAGCTGCTTCGTAGCGGTCCCGCATCGGATGTCCGGATGCACTTGCGTTGATATGTCCAAGATCCTTAGCAGAAACACCAGCGCGAGCCATCGCGGCTGTCGCCGCATTGAAGACTGCCGTCGTTTCATCTGGATGGCCTTCACGACTGGACACCGTGCTGGCTCCACAACCCAGAATCGTTCCCAGAATCTTTACACCGCGTGCTTCCGCATGCGAACGTGCCTCAAGAATTAACGTACATGAGGCTTCAGCAACCGCCTCACCCGTGCGATGAGCGTCGAATGGACGGACTCGAGTTTCTGCAGGACCGTCAGCCAGAACGTCCCAGTGATAACAGTGGCACGATTTAACAGGATGCAGACGAGTTCCCGTCACACCAGTCACCATCACGTCTGCACGATCGCGACGAATAATGTTGGCGGCTTCACCGATCGCCAGTCCGCCGGACGCTTCATCCTGAGTGATCGAATTATTTGGACCACGTGCATCCAGCGCGATGCCGATGTGACAGCCAGGCATATTCGGAAGATAGCGCAGTAACCACAAAGGCTCCATGCCGGAAATTCCGAATTCGCCCCAGCGATCAAAATCGAACTGCGGCCGACCGTTCTTTTCAGACATCGATTTCAGCACCGCGCCAATTAAGACCTCCGGCGGACTCGACATCAGATTCGCGCCAAAACCAACACCGATTCGTTCCGGAGCCACGGCACCCGGTGCCAAGCCTGCATCTTCCATCGCCTGCAGCGCGGATGCGACGCCCATTTGAATTTCCCGACACATGACCTTCAGACTTTTGCGCAGAGTCTTTAGATGCTGTTTCCTGGCGGTCTCATCATTAAAATCGCTGACTTCGCCGCCGATGCAACCAGGGGCCGCAATGTACGACAACAACTCAATCTTTTTGACGCCCGTTCGACCATCAGCGATATTAGACCAGAACGCATCACGTCCGATTCCTAAGGGCGAAACAATGCCGATGCCGGTGATGACGACGTCACGAGGAGAAGTTTGCGACATGAATGTACTCGGTGAAAAATCGGTCCCTGTGCCGCTTCAGAACTGAAGTCGACACACGTCTCTGTGTAAGTTTTTCCGTGTAGCCTTCAATAGACACAAGGCCGACACGTTTTCAGTATCGAACGATCCCCGCTTTGCTGAAGGCTAATTTGGGGTGGCAGTTTAGCAATCTCAGAATCCCAATACTGCGCGCTTGGCGTATTTTACGGCAACGTTCGACGAGTCGGAATCAATCCCGTTGTCTGGGTGGGTTTACGAAGGCTTTTTCTCGGCAGGTTGTCGCCAAACCCTCGAAATGCGCGATTTTGCGAGAAAAAAACTTTCTCGCTGCGTGATCGGAGTGCCATCTAGCGACACTCTGAGACTCGAGATCGCTGTTATTGACTGAGTTTTTTGTCCAGAATCGTCGAGATTACTTCGAATCGCAGAGACAAATCCGCAATCGATGCGAATCTGATTCTGCTGACCTCTCTGAACTGCCACGCCCGTTTGCCTGCCGATTGGAAAATTTCCAAATGTCGAACCTCGTCATTCGCTCAGCCGCTTTCCGACTTCTGGTGCTCGTCCTGCTTCTGGCAGTCGCAGCTCCTCACATCGCTGAAGCCCAACTCAAGGGTAAAATTGCAGACAAGCCGATCGCGATAGGGTATCTTCGAAACGTAACGCAAAAAAAGACGTTGGATTACATCTTAAACCTGACAGAACGACTCGAAATTGGTACGACAATGCGTTCGCAATTAGGTGACGAAAATATCCGGGAACAGCTCGCGGGGTCGCAACCCAAAGTCGATGACCCGGTTTATGGCGTGGCATGGTACTTGGTGACAGGGCTCATCCCGTCATACGACACCATCAGCTTTCAACCGGTCATTGATGAAGCCGATGCACGTCGTCTTATGAACGGCGAAAAGGCAAACTACGGCGACAATGGCTTTATGGAAGACTTGGGAAATACTTGTTACAAGTCCGGCTACCGCTTTTCAAACGAATCTCCATTGCCCGAAGGCTATGATGAATCTCAAAGTACGAACAGCAACAACATTCAACAACCCGGTGGCTGGAAGAACGAACAGAAAATCATCGAAAAGGACGGCAAGAAATTTCTGCAGCACAATCAGTCTTATACTCAGTTTGGTCGCTACTACGACAATGTTCTGTACAAAGCAGCATTCGAAGAACTGCTCGAAATGGAACTACCAACTTCAGGTTCAGTGACCACAAGTATTAGTTCTGAAAATGATCTTGGTTTCGATGCGTACCTGGATCGCATACCTGTCGGCATCCGGCAACTTGGCTGGAACATGCTGAGCGCTGCGATTGGCACTCAGCTTCAGCAGCGTGATGACGAACCACAAACGTCTTACAATATGCGACGTTCATCTGGCGATCTGGGCCTCGCGTTGAGCAAAGCCGTGTTATTCGATATCGATAACACTTCCGGCTGGATGCGTTTTGCATCTGCCGACGAGGACTCGCTGCGTGGCGAGTTTCGAATCCGCTCACGCAACAACAGTGAACTGACAAAACAGCTCCAGTCTGCCGCAGGCCTGAGTCAGTTTGCTCCGATCCTGAACGATAACGCAGCGGCCACGATTCACGTCTGCCTGCGTTTTCCTGAAGAGGCACCAGCAGCGCTGCTTGCCGCAGGGACATGGCTGCAGGAAGAGATTGATCGCGAATCAAAAGGTGATCCGGGCATGGTCAATGCCGCTCGGGTTCTCTCAGAAACGCTCGCTGGTATCGCCGATCATCGCAACCTTGAGTTGCTCGCCAAAGCTGGCTGGTCCGATTCGTC
>JAYVNW010000606.1:0-2186 GCA_043758225.1 Candidatus Kuenenia sp.
CGGCGTTGAACCACGAACGGGTGAAGGTCTGGAGTGCGGTCCTGCAGGGTTTCGAGTTGTTCGCGACGGAGGAACAGAAGAACTGGCAATGGAAGTTGCCCGCCAACTGGCAGTGCGAATGAATGGAAAGCCTTCATTTGTGATTTCCCGAGTTCATCGCCGCTACGTTGATTTCAACCGTCCGGCGAAGATCGCGGTTGAAGCACCTTTGGCTCAAGTCATCTATGATCAGTACCACCAAACATTAAGTGAATCGGTTCGAATGATCCGCTCAAAGCATGCGTGCGGGCTGTTGATCGATATCCACGGACAGGGGACGTCAGCATCGACGGTCTACCGAGGCACAAGTAATGGTCTCACTGTTTCCGGAATGAAATCCATGTTAAGTGAAGAATCTTTTTCTGGTCCCAATTCCTTGTGTGGACTTTTGAAGAAACAAGGTTGGACGATGCATCCTGATCCGCTGGATGGCAAGGAACAGTCCGGCTTCACAGGTGGCCATATTGTAAGAACCTACGGCAGCCATCAGCCGGACGGAATCGACGCCATTCAACTGGAATTTGGCGTGGACTATCGTAAAGCAGCCGTTCGTCAACGAGTGGCAAAACAACTTGCCGACAGCATCGCTGAATACTTTGAGCAGCTGAAATCGCTGGAGTTGAAGAACAATTGATCTGTCCTGGCCTTCCATTCAGGCACTGATTTTGTACACCAAAGCCACTCGGATTGGGCTTCAGTTTTGAATTCGCAATTTCCCCCACGACGCGTTCCGGGACTGACTGAGCGGTGCAGAAATCGCAAATGTTGAATCAAGTTGTGGCTGTTTCTGATACTGCATGAGATAAGACACCGAAGCGTGGATGAGAGCGATTTTCGGTGGTATCATGTCGAACATGAAAAAACCACCATCATGCAGCCTCCCGATCCTGAACCTTTCAGATGTCGAGTCGGATCCTCTCGCAGCTCTGCAGGCGCGCGAGCGTACCAGGCAAAACCGAAAACCGCTGCCGATGACAATGGCGGAGGCTCGCGAACGCGGCTGGGATGAACTTGACGTCGTCTTCATAACAGGCGATGCCTACATCGACCATCCAAGTTTCGCCAGCGCCATTCTGGGGCGTGTACTGGAATCCGGTGGATTCAGGATCGGCATCGTCAGCCAGCCCGACTGGCGAACATGCGATGCATGGCGCACGTTCGGTAAGCCGCGACTGTTCTTCGCCATCAGCGCCGGCAACATGGATTCAATGATCAATCATTACACCGCCAATCGCAAAGTGCGGAATGACGATGCGTATTCGCCTGGTGGTCGCATCGGACTGCGACCGGATCGAGCCACACTCGGATACTGTCAACGCGCACGTGAAGCCTATCCTGGCGTTCCGGTGATTGCCGGCGGTGTCGAAGCTTCACTGCGACGCCTGGCGCACTACGATTACTGGAGCGACAAAGTTCGCCGTTCGATTCTGCTCGATGCCAAAGCGGATCTGGTTGGATTTGGAATGGGCGAAGACACCATTCTGGAAATCGCCAGACGACTTGCAGCCGGCGACACCGTGCGTGACCTTCGCGACATGCGCGGCATGGCGTATGTTCTCGGTGCGAAGGAATCTCAAGAACGCTTCTGTGAGCCTGGAAGTGAGCCGACCTATCTGCGTCTGCCAAGTTTCGAAACTGTGGCATCGGACAAGCCAGCGTTTGCCGAAGCCACTAAGATTATTCATAACGAAACGAATCCCTACAACGCAAAAGGACTCGTCCAGTTCCATGATCGCCAGGCCGTTGTCTGTAACCCTCCGCGGCTTCCTATTTCGCAGCCTGCCATGGATGCGATCTACGGCCTGCCCTACACACGCAAACCGCATCCATCGTACACCGAAAAAATCCCTGCGTTTGAGATGATCAAAGATTCCGTCACGATCATGCGTGGCTGCTTCGGTGGCTGTACGTTTTGTTCGATCACCACTCATCAGGGCCGAATCATTCAGTCTCGCAGCCACGATTCGGTCATTGGCGAGATCGAAGAAATGACTCAGGACCCGCAATTCAAAGGTGTCATCAGTGACATTGGCGGACCGACGGCCAACATGTATGAAATGCGATGTTCTCGCCCGGAAGTCGAAGCCAAATGCCGACGGCAATCCTGCGTCCATCCGACGATCTGCAAGTTGCTGGGAACGGATCAC
>JAYVNW010000607.1:0-2723 GCA_043758225.1 Candidatus Kuenenia sp.
GCGATTCATGAAGCCTCAAAGAAATGGACGATGCCAATTCCAAAGTGGAAAGACGCATTGAACCACTTCGCGATCCTCTTCGAAGGACGTATGCCAAACCTTTCCTGATCAATCATGCAAACTTCAGCAATTCCTGCATGACACAAAAATCCGGACAGGCCCGATTTTCAAAATGAATGCTCGCTCAAACTCACAGGAATGCTCCTTGGTTGGATGCCACGAAACTTCATCAGCGAGTTTTCCGGTATAGCAATATGCTCTTCACAACTCTCGCTTGTGGCGGTAATAGACTTCGAGCGTGAGCAACGCCAGAGATGTCGCGTAGACACGTCCGCCAGACCTGTCATGGCCGCCCTGCGGTGCCCAGCTGCCGGTTTCGTGGCCTTCACTGGACTGCAGTTCAGTCAGCAGGTCTCTCATCGCCGGGTTCCATTCCTGCCACGGTTCGCCACCGTAGTGATGCATGACCTGAGTGGCATAATACCAGTAGTACAATTCTCCGTTGTTTCGAGGAGGATGCATCAGAAGGTACTGGACTCCGGCGTCCAGACCTGGGCGTTTTGAATCCCACGACGTGTAGATGCGGCAAAGCAGTCCCTCCGCGACCATCGCGTCCGTGATGTGGCCTCCGGGCATATAACGATAGCCGCTTCCCTTCGGGTCGGATTGCACCGAGTCAAGAAATTGTGACATCTTCGTCATCACCTCTTTGGGGACGCGCAAACCACCCTGCTGCGCGCTTCTCAGTGCGATCACCTGCCAGCCGGTCACACTGGTGTCGCCTGCCATGCCCGGCTGATATCGCCATCCGCCCTGAACATGTTGGGCTCTGACGATGTAGTCGATGGCCCGCTGCGCAGGCAGCTTGAGCTTCGGATCCTTTGTCATCGCATAGGCTTCGCACAGGGCGATGGATGCGACGCCGTGAGCGTACAGTGTCCCGGCTCCACAACTTCGAAAATTGCCTTCTGTGGTCTGATCGTCGATGAGCCAGTCGAGTCCTTCGCGGACGGTTTTCTGATATTTTCCGCTCTTGTGCGTGTAGCCAGCACCAAGGAATGGCAGCAACCCAAATCCGGTACCTGCCGCATCACTGTTTACGCCTCCCGGTCGTGTGCATTGACCGTTGCAGTCGCCAACTGCATGAAACTGATGCAGGGACCAGTGGCCATCTTTGTCCTGATGTTTGGCGAGCCATTTGAGTCCGAGTTCCACGGCGGATTCACTGGCTTCACTGCCGCCTTCCGCTTCGGCGAGCTTCTTTCGCTGCTCCGCGCTGCGACCGGCAAACATCCCCGGCAAACTGACTGATCCGGGATGTTGAACTTCTTTTTCCGCGCCTGGGTCCGGCTGCAGCTTTTCAATGTCCGGAACAACAAAGGACTGCGGCGGCAATTTTTTGGACTCAACAACTCCTGATCTTTTCGGAACCAAAGCCTCAAGAGATTTTTTCTCCGCAACCCCTTTTTCGTCTGCGGCGGGATCGCCACCTGTCTCAGTGCCGTCACTTCCAGTCGAGGCATCGGTCGGAGCATCATCTATCCCGGCGATCATTACGTCTTCGTTGCCCGACGCATCCTGACCTGTCGAAGAATGATCGCCCGCACCCTGCCCTTCGCCGCGCCCGTTTCCATTGCCCTGTCCCGTAGCGGCGAATCCACCGGACTTGGGCAACCAGAGAACCAACATCAGCAGCGCAGCGAACATCAGGCAGGTCATGAGCCCAATGAGCGTACCGACGGCGACGCGAGTTCGAAATCGCTCGTTTTGCGGCTCGTCAGGAATTTCATCTGAGTTTGTGAATTGATTCATTAAATCGCTACTGGACAAAGATCGGTTCCGTTTGATCGCCGATATACACTTTCGCATCATCCGGAATCGGCAGGAGTCTGTATTCAAAACCACTACGAATCATCTGGTTTTTCAGGCTCTCAAACTGCCCGAACGAATCCTTAAAAACGAAGACCGTCAGGTGAAATCGCTGCCTGTCAAAACCTGACAGGCGCGCGGCGATTTCATCCGCGTTGGAGCCGTCAATGGCCACGACCAGCCCTGAGCCGGACACTGGTTCAACATACTTCTTTCCCGGCGCCTCTTCAGCCACTTTGGTTTCGGCTTCGTTCTGGACAAGGTTGCCGTCAGTGTCTCGCGACGCATACGAGCACAGACGCCCGCCTTGCAGAAAGAACACCAGTGGCAGCTTTTGAGTCGTACGCTGCTGCGGGGCTGCGGAAGTTCTGGCTCTGACGCTGGCCTCGCGCTCGAGATTTTCCTTCTCTTTTCGTAAGCGATCTTTGGCCTGTGCCATTTGTTCGACGAGTTGCTCAAGTTTTCGAGCTGTGTCTTCGAGGTCAGCCTGAGACTCCGCCACGTCCGCCAGTTTTTCCGCGCGCTCGTGCATCAGGGAGTCACTGTTCTCATCCAGTGAACGCAGTGATTCCAGCAGCGTCAGGCTTTCAGGATCCGCAAAGCGGCGTTCAAGGTCTTCCTTCTGTCGAACGGCCCGACGGAGTTTCGTCAGCCGCGATTCCGATTCGGTAAGTTCACCGCGCAGCTTGCGGAGGGTGCGGCTGGATTCGGCGGTGGGAGTCGCCGGCGCGGCATCGCGACTGGCCTTGTTGGTGAGGATCACAACCAGCATCGCGATGAACAGGATGCCTCCGAACGTATTGCAGATGGTGTCCAGCAGCAGATCGAGACTGTCGCCGGTGGCGGCTTTGCGA
>JAYVNW010000608.1:0-9484 GCA_043758225.1 Candidatus Kuenenia sp.
CCAGTAATCGTCGGGCGATCAGAGTCTGGCGTCCGTGGACTCCATCACCGTACATCTGCTGAATATGTTGCGACTCATGAGTCACATCAAACGCTTCGGCGGCATCTCGCTGCATGCGGAAGGCAAGTTCGAATGATTGAATCCGCGCATCCATCCGCGGATCAAGTCGCCCGTTCCGATATTCTTCATTGAGTTTTGCGAGAAGGTTCAACTGGCGACGCTGCGCTTCAGTGGCGATTTGAGGATGTTCGATATTTTCAATCAAACGACTGAGTTCACGGTGATTCGAATCGATATAAGTTCCCTGATAGGCACCAGGCAGAAATCCGGACTGCCAGTTTTCTGAATCCTTGATCGGCAAGCCTCCGGGGCACATTGCGATAAAGCCTGGCAGGTTGCGGTTCTCGGTCCCGAGCCCGTACATCACCCAGGAACCCATGCTCGGACGTGGCTGAACGGAATCGCCACAGTTCATCAGCATTAACGAGGGTTCATGATTCGGAACCTCCGCATACATCGATCGAATTACGGCGATGTCATCGATGTGTTCCGCCGTTTTCGCAAAGATCTCACTCACTTCAATCCCGGATTGACCATACTTGCGAAATCGAAATGGGGACGGCAATGCAGCCCCGGTCTTGCGTTCTGTCAGCAGATTTTCGGCGATGGTACGATTGGCGAATCGAGCCAGCTGCGGCTTGGGATCAAACGTATCGACGTGCGATGGTCCGCCGTTCAGGAAGAAATGAATGACACGCCTGGCCTTACCCGGAAAATGCGGTGATCGAATGTGCTGCGGCCCGATCGCAGTGCTCGCAGCAGATTCTGTTGCAGCAGCCACTACTCGTCCTTCGTCTGCCAGAATCCCGGCCAAACCAAGTGCTCCAACACCCAGGCCGGAACGCATCAGCATGTCTCGACGGTTTGTGAGTTGCTTGGCGAATGGGTTCATATTCGTTCTCCAGTATTTTCAATCCACAAACAAGAACTCATTTGAACACAACAGCACTTGAGCCAACTGATCCAGTGGCATCAGATGTTGCTTTGCGTCCTGAGTAAAATCCAATTCAGAATTCCAAGTCTCCGAATTCGCAGCTTCCGCAATTGCGGCCATTTCGTGGATTTTGATTCGCCAGAAATGTTGATCGCTGTTGAGCACATCGCCGATATCGCAAACGAAATCGAGCGTTTCGCCAGCGGCCACTTCCACGGAATCAACATTCAGGTCGACAGTCTTTTTGTGCAAGCTTGCCGATTGCAACAGCCCGCGATTTGAACTGACCACAAACGTGCGAATGCCATCACCGGCTTCAGCCTCGTGAACAACCTGCGATTCGATCCGAACAGTCATGGCTCGGGGCGCGGTCCAGCGGCGGACGCTGGCGTGGTCGCGGTCGTTGCCGGGATGCCCGCCGGTCGCATCGAGCCGAACCCAACCCAGTGCGGCATCGGGCCATGCGGCACCACCTTGCCACGCTGTTCCAATAAAAAGAGGCAACGCCGTGAAACCAGCAACACGCTGTGTACGCTCATCGTACTTTCCGAAACCGTACGACCAGTCAACGGCCGTGGGTGGCGGCGACTCTTCTGGCGGAGCTTTCGCAGATTGCAGAAATGCGGTCGCGTCGTCAAGCTGTTGCGGCGTAGGATTTCGCTGCAGCACCAGCTGATACAGACGAGAAACAATCGACGCAGAGTCAGGTTGCTGATCACTGCCATCGGCTATCAGTTTGGATAGTTCGCGAGCCTGTTGCAGGCTCGATTCGTGATTCATTAAAAACAGTGCCTGCTGCGGCACAGTTGTATCACTGCGTTGCGGAATGTGCAGATCCGGATTTGCGAAGTCGAACATTCGCATAGTGCCGGGAAGGAACTGCCGATCAATCAATCCGTACAACGTCCGCCGAACCGGAAACGGCTCCTTGAATAAATCCGCCGGCCTCCCACCGAGACTTCGGTCCAGCCGATTGGAAACTGCCAGCATCGAATCTCGCATCTCTTCAAACGAAAGACGATGCGCGTTCATTCGCCACAGCAAGCGGTTACCAGGATCAGACTTCGCAGCGGAAGCAAATTGCGATTCATCCACAGGGCCTGTAGATGCCTGTCGATACGCACCGGACATCACGATGAGTCGATGCAGTTTTTTCAGGCTCCAGCCTTCTCTGACAAACCAATCCGCCAGCCAATCCAGTAGCTCTGGATGCGACGGCAAATCCGCTCGAGTGCCAAAGTCACCCGGCGTGGCCACCAACCCGCTCCCGAAATGATGCGCCCAGACTCGATTGACAATCACGCGCGCAGTGAGCGGATTTTGCGGATCGATGATGGCTTTCGCCAATTCGTAACGGCCGCTGCCATGCTGAAACGGCTGACGATCCGGGGCACTCAGTAGTTTCAGAAACTGCCTGGGTACTTCGTCGCCCTTCTGTGCCGAATTGCCACGCTTGAAAATGCGAGGTGTTGTTGGGACTGTTCTGTCTTCCAGCACCAACGCATATGGCTGTGGAATCGCAGCGTTAATAATATAGCGATCGACTTCACCCTGCAATTTCCAAAGTTCGTTGCAGGCACCAGAATCGAGGTCGTATTCCGTATGCACAACAGGCTCATCCGGCACAACACACGGAGAACCGACTGCGTACATCACCTGACGTACTTCTTCCTCTGCCGCATCGTCCAGCCTGGTCGGCGTTGCGGTGTCAGCCTCGCTTGCCGCCATTTGCAACGCGATCCATTTTGAATCAATCTGTGCAAACAACGCCGAGTACCGATGAATCATGTCATCCCGGGAATCCGGTGGCGTGGCAAACGCTGCCTTCACAAGGCGATTTGTATTCTGCGGCAACGAAGACATTGCTGCCTCAGAACTGGCAACAAAACCCTTTGCGCCCATTTCCAGATAAGCATGCCACGCACTGAAGACGGGATCATTTTGGCGTTTACCATTCGCCAGAAAATCGCGCCATCGGTGTACGAACGAAGGCAGCAGATCGCTCGTCGCAAGGATCTGATCGAAACCTTCTTCCGGATATTTTCCCAGTTCAAACTGAGCCAACAGATAATCACCAATTCTGTGGCGAACTCTTTCACTTGTCGTGCGACGATGTTGCTGCAACGTGTCGTTCAGTTTTTCCAGCCGCGTATTAAGTTCCTTTTGGAACGTCGCGTCTGCTGGTGTTGTCGTTGGCAGCGGTAGAACGTTTTCATGACTGCTGGCAAATACGCCGTAAAGTGAATAGTAGTCCGCCGTAGGAATGGGATCGTATTTATGATCATGACACCGCGCACAACCGACTGTGAGTGACATTGTGCCGCGTGTCACAACGTCGATTCGATCGTCGTAGATGTCTCGCTGCACGCCCAGGAATCGACGTCCCAAAGTCAGAAACCCCATCGCCGCGAGATCATGGTCGCTTCGATCGGGTACTTGATCTGCTGCGATTTGCAACATCAGAAAACGATCATAGGGCATGTTGGTGTTGAACGCATTTACGACCCAGTCACGATAGGTCCAGGCATGAATCCAGAAGCGTTCTTCCCGAGCGTACACATAGCCTTTCGTGTCAGAATACCGCGCCACGTCCAACCAGTGCCGAGCCCATTGTTCACCGTGCGACGGAGATGCGAGCAGTCGATCGACGAGCTGACCATACGCTTCCAATGAGTCATTGGCTGCAAACGCGGCGACGTCATCCACTGTCGGTGGCAATCCGGTTAGCGAATACGACAAACGCCGAATGAGAGTACGTCGATCCGCTTCAGGCGACGAACTCAAACCAGCATCAGCCAATCGTTCTGCGATGAAATGATCAATTGGATTCTGAAGAAAGGATTTCCGGATTCCTTGAGCTGACGTATCGATTTCGGGAATCGCAGGCTGCACGACTGGCTGAAACGCCCAGTGACTCGCCGCACGATTCTGGTTCTGGGTCTTGATCATTGCCGATTCTTTCGGCCACTTCGCACCGGCCTGAACCCACATCGTCAGAGCATCAACGGCCGCCATCGGAAGTCTGCCCTTCGGCGGCATTTGTATATCGCCTTGATATCCAATCACCTGAATGAGCAGGCTCGAGTTTACATCGTTAGTTGCAATCACCGCGCCGGAATCACCACCCTGCCGAAGCCCGGTCGCCGTATCCAGACGCAAGCCTCCCGATTGCTTTTCTGAGCCGTGACATTCAACGCAATGTTCGGCAAAAACCGGGCGAACATGAGTTTCGAAAAATGATTCGTCATCATCTGCTGTCACACAACGTGCGTTCGTCACACATGCAAACAGAGACAGCAGCACAAACAGAAACAACCGTCGGGTCATGTCGGTATTTTCCTGTGCAGAATTTGGCGGGATAGCTCAGAGGCGGGATTGAAATCTGCGGAATCAGTATTCTCAGATCCCCGATAGTGTACCTTCCTCAAAGACCCTTCGCACGTGCGAAAGAGATTCTGCAACCGTTGACCAGATAAAATCGTTATCGTGACATCTGATGACTGATCCTGCCGCGTTTCAAAAATACAAACTTGACCACTCCTGAGAGGCATCCGAGGCCATAGCCAAAATGCAGAATCATAAATACGACCGGCGCGAGAATGAATCCGCGCAGGCAAGTTCTGCGTCCGACTTGCATCGCCCCTAGTCCCAGTACGCCGAGATACACACCGCCGTAAAACAATAATGCGATGCGAGCGAGCGGAAGGAAGATTGCAGCAATCGACAACATCAACCAGCCAATCACAAACAGCATCGGAACCATTTGTCGAAGTGTTGCGGGTCGGCCGAGCTTCTGGATGGTTCGAATTCGCCAAAAACCGTATTGATAGTATTGCCGCCAGAGTTTCTGCAGGCTGGTTCTTGGATAGTAGCGACACTGAATAGTGCGACTCATAAAGATGCGACCGCCATTCATGATCAGACGCGCGTTAAGTTCATCGTCCTGATTGCGAACAAGCTCCTCATCAAACTTGCCAATACGATCAAACACCCATCGCCAGTATGAACCGAAAGCAATCGTATCAACGTAGCCTTCGTAGTCTCGCAATCGGAAGTGTGCATTGCCGACGCCGACAGGCGTGCTCATGCAGGCCGCAATAATCCGGCCGATCTGAGTGTGACTGATCGAATCTATGGATCCGCCGGCGCACCAGCAGTCTGGACGTTCCTGCAGCACGCGGACACTGTTGGCAATGAAATCTTCAGCGACATCTGCATGTCCATCGACGCGGGTGATGATCTCTCCCTGAGCTGCATCAATCGCACGATTCATTGCATACGGAACGATGCGCTCTGGATTGTCCAGCATTCTGACGCGTCGGTCGTTTGCGATCAGCCGCTGTACAACTTCGCGCGTGCCGTCGTTACTCAAACCATCAACGACAATGACTTCCAGTTTCTCGCGCGGATAATTGTTGTTCAGAATGCTCTGTATGCATTCGGCGATAAAGTCGACCTCGTTGCGAATCGGCACGACGACGGTAACGAACGGAAAGACGCCTGTGGATGCGTGAGATACCGATGTATTTGAAGCAGACAGCGTAGGACATTCCTGCAAATCAGGGCAAAAATACAGCAAAACAATGCTGTTGCCAAAACGGTCAATTGAAACCAGAATGCAGCGTCAATATGACGAAACTGGCCGAAAACGGCTACCCCGAATCGATATTCACGTTCATGGAAGAATTTGATGTCAGAGACCAGAGGTCCCAAATATGTACTGTGCGTGACTGGGGGCAGAATTGTCACCAAACGCATGGCAATATACATGGAAGGCGTGCAGTCGAAGGGAATGGCGGTCCGAGTCTACGCTGTTCCTCGTGGCAAATGGGTTTTGGATAAATCAGAAAAACCTACGACGCCAAGTCTTACTGGTCGCTTGTCCGTTGATATCGGAAATGTTCACGGAGCCAGCCTGGCATCGATCATGTGTTTTCACTGGTCCGTTCTTCCGGTTGCGGTACTGCTCGGCATCATTCGACGTGTGCCAGTTCTTTACGACGAATACGACCATTTCGAAATCAACGCTCTGGAAGGCGACCGCTCACAGTTGCAGAACCGCGTCTACAGCGCGGCGGTGCATTGGATTCACCGCATCTGCCTGCCGTGGGTAACGCTGGTCACGTGTATTCACATGCATAAAAGTGCTCTCAAACAGCGTCTTCAATGCTGGCAGCCATCTGTGCTTGAAATTCACAACTTTCCGGCCTCCGTCTGGCGGGAATCAGGGCGGGTTCGTGCGCCGTCCGGCAAGCTGTGCTTCGTGTACATCGGCGGAGTTTTCGTCGAGAAAGGTTGCGGTGCGGCTGCAGAAGCATTTCAATTACTGCCGGAATCTGTGCGGGTTGACTCGGAGCTGCACATCTTTGGTGACGGTGATTCCAAACTGATCGAGAAGCTTGGCACTATGCCCGGAGTTACGGTTTACAACGGTGTCACACCATCGCGTTTTCGGAGTTTCGCAGCGACTCATCGTTGCTGTGGCCTGGCATTGCTGACCAATACAGTCCGATACAATCTTGTTGGGACAAACTGCACCAAACTCTACGAATATCTGGCGCTGGGAATGCCTGTGATTGGGACGCGAGTTGGTGAATTTCCAGACTGGATTGACGGTCGGCAAGTAGGATTGCTGGTTGACGGCAACCTGAATCCTCAACAACTGGCGACTCAAATGCAAAAGCTCGCTGAGGACGACATTATGTTTGATCGCTTTTCACAAAATGCTTCAGAATTAATGGCGAGCGATGAGATGACGTGGGAATACGAATGGAGTCGAATCGACCAAACGGGTATTATCAATCGCGGCCGGAACGCTGCGTGATCGGTTGGCTTGATGCTGCAAATGTTACGGGCGTGCCAGTAAGCCGTGTCAGTGAAACATGGAAATACAACAGCAGCCACCCTCTGGTGACAGTGGCTACAGTTTCCTTAATTCTGCATTGTTTGTTATTTCATGTCGCAGCATCCAACTCCAGTCTTTATTCTTGGCAGCGGTCGCTCGGGAACCACGATCACTTCTGCGCTGCTGAGTCATCTGCCACGCGTGCGGATATCCAAAGAGACCGGATACATTTCGCAGAGTATTCCATTGCTGAAAGAGATTGGTAATCCAGAATCGCTACGGCAACTGGTTGGCATCGTGAACACATGGCTGACCGATTCACAGCCTGATTACCTGGCCAGCATCGAAGGTTTCCATCGATTCTGCGGCCGCTACGAAATACAGGGCAGTGCCGCGTTTATTCACTATGTATGGCAGTTGGATTCGCCAAAGCCATGGCATGAACTCGAATATATCGGCGACAACACACCTTTGTATGTCATGGCGATCCCTGCCATTCAGGAGTTCCTGCCGGATGCAAAATTCATTCACATGGTTCGTGACCCTCGTGATGTTGTCACTTCGACGCTCAAGATGAAATTCGGCGCAGACGATCCGGTTATTGCGGCTCTGGAATGGCATATCGCTCTGGGCTGCTGGCTGCTCGCCGAACGAATTGTTCCGGCGGACCGGAGGATCGAATGTCGGTACGAAGATCTTTGCACTGCGCCGCAGAAAACCATGAATCGCCTCGCAAAGTTTGTGAACCATACCGAAGATGAAGCCTTTAAAGCTCTTGCAGACCATGCATCCGCCGGACCAAAACAGAACACAGGCTTCGAAACCGTTGCTGCTACAGAGCATCACATGAGACTGATCGAACCAGTCGATGCAAGCCGTGTAGGACGTTACAAGATCGAACTGTCTGCGGAACAGATTCAGAAGATTGAGGCGATTGCTCAATATGGCATGCTGGCCTACGGCTACGAACCGTCCGGCTGGCACGATCATCCGCTCGTTTGGGAAGACCGCATGAGCCTTCTGAAGTCGATGCTTCGTGATTTCGCAAAACGTTGCTCAAAACGCATTCGCGGAAAGTGACACTTGGCCATATTCGTTCGCCAACATCGAAACTGTGAGCTTTGATCTCAGCGGGTGAAATTCGAAAACCAGGAATTCCGAGCAGAATCAATTCCGGAAGAATTGGTCAGAATGCGAGAGTCGGCGCTTTGCAAATACGCGGGGCAGTTACACTAAAGCGACTGTGGCCGCACTCATTTATTGAGAAATGGATTCCCGTGCGTTCGGCCAACGCTACTACCAGACAATGAGTTGTTAATGCCAGTTTTGATTGTAACGTCCCACCCCGACGATTGGCCGTTTGAGATTCCAGGGGTCGACAAAGTTGACGCGTGGACGTATTTAACGTCGCCGGAAGTCAGCGACTCGGCAGGTTCACGCTCAACACGTGTCTTCAACCTTTGTCGATCCTATCGCTATCAAAGTCTTGGATATTATGTGTCGCTCCTCGCTGAGGCACGTGGACACAAGCCGTTGCCCGGCGTGATCACTTTACAGGATCTGAAGACACGTTCAGTTTCGCGATTGATTCCGGACGAAATCGATGAACTCATTCAGCAGAATCTGGCATCATTAACGTCGGATGAGTTTACGTTCAGCGTGTACTTTGGCAGGAACTTCGCTAAACGACACGAGCGACTCGCGCTGCATCTGTTCAACCTTTTTCCAGTTCCGCTGATGAAATATGAATTCAGCAAACGCGAAGGCCGCTGGCAGATTCGAAAGATTGCCGCGATCTCCGGTGCTGAAGTTCCGGAAGGTCATCGTGAGTTTGTTGCGGAATCGGCCACGAGATATTTTTCCGGTCGCGCGTCGTCACTGAAGTCTCCGCGCCGCACTCGATTCGATATGGCGATTCTGGAGAACCCTGAGGAAAAAGACAACGCTCCATCGGATTCCGTCGCGCTGAACAAGTTCGTAAAAGCGGCCCGCGAACAGGGAGTCTACGCAGAACTTATCACGCGCGACGACAGTGGAAGATTACTGGAATTTGATTCACTGTTTATTCGCGAAACGACAGCCATCAATCACCACACGTACCGCTTCGCGCGACGTGCGGCCAGCGAAGGACTGGTCGTGATCGATGATCCGGTCTCAATTTGTCGCTGCACCAACAAAGTGTTTCTGGCAGAAATGCTCACACGACACAAAGTCGATATTCCATTGTCCATTGTCGTGCATCGTGACAATGCCAGTCAGATCGGAGAACGTCTGGGCTTTCCATGCGTGCTGAAAAAGCCCGATAGCTCGTTCTCGTTGGGTGTCGTGAAAGTCAAATCTGACGAAGAACTCAAAGCACACCTGGAAGATTTTTTCGGGGAGTCAGATCTGCTGGTTGCTCAGGAGTATCTACCCACAACATTCGACTGGCGCATCGGAATTCTCGATCGTAAACCGCTGTATGCCTGCCGCTATTTTATGGCTCCCGGACATTGGCAGATTATTCGCCAGGAAGAAAAGGGACGTGGCCGCTACGGAAAAGTCGAAACTTTGCCTGTGGAACTTGCACCATCGAAAGCTGTAAAAGCGGCCTTGAAAGCGGCAAATCACATCGGCGACGGTTTGTACGGCGTCGACGTAAAAGA
>JAYVNW010000609.1:0-3827 GCA_043758225.1 Candidatus Kuenenia sp.
GTCCGAAGTCGCAAGCGATCGGATTGTCCGAACTGAGCGAACAGATGCAAGGAACCTGGCCGATTTGTTGAGATCCATGTTGCAGAAAGTGATCATAAAACAGGTGGCGGGCCGAGTGCCTAAGGAGGCTGCTCATTCAGAGAGTGGGTATTCGCCCATGCAGTGAAGATTGGCGTACTTCATGCAGAAACGCTTCGAGTCGTAAATTGATAACGGGATTGCTTCTTCGGGCAAAGAACCGGTCCATCGTGCTTTTCTTGATTTGACGTCCCCACTAGAATGAGACATGTTGACCAGCGAAGTGACATAGTCCGAAACACTGGATTGAAGGAAAATCGAATGCAGGTGGCAATTACTTGTCGTCATGGCAGTATCCGACCCGAACTGCGTGAATACATTACTCGAAAAGCCGAAAAGCTTGTCAAGTATCTTGATACCGTAAGTGAAATTGACGTCACAATTGAATTCGAAGGTCCGCGAGTCGCTGTTGAAATGCTGGTGGAAATCGATGGGTTCCACACGATTGTGGCACATGTCGAGGGTGAAGATACCGGTGCGGCGTTTGATAAAACGCTTCACAAGATGGAGCAGCAAGTTCATAAGCATAAAGAGAAACATCGCGACCATCGGCATAAGACATCTATCGCTGATGCTGTTCAGCAGGTGGAAAAATCGCTGGAAGTGACTGAAACCGACGGGCCTGCCAATGCTGAATAGCGAAATGGGCGACTTTTGTTTCTCGGTTACAGTTTTCCCGTTGGTTCCGCTCAAATGTTCCTGGGGATGTATCTCTGTTGTTTGCTAGAATGCCGGTGATTATGGACTGTCGGTAATTCTGTTCTTGCTGGTTTTGTTCAACCAGCGGCCTTGTTTTGATGTGATCCGTTGCGATCATACATTCCGACTATTGCTGATCTGGACATTGTGAGAGACAAAATGAAATTGACTGAGTTTGTGATTCAGGAAGCGATTCTGCCTGACCTCAAGGCGACGACAAAAGAAGAAGTCATTCGTGAAATGGTGGCCCACATGAAGGCCGCCGGTGCCTTGAAAGCCTCGGATGAAGATGCCGTTGTGGCAGCTGTTCTCAAGCGAGAAGAGTTGGGATCGACAGGCATCGGCAATGGTGTTGCTGTTCCGCATACGAAGCATGCGTCGGTAGAAAAGCTGTCGGCAATGGTTGCGATTTCACGCTCTGGCGTGGATTTTTCCAGCCTGGATGGTGAAGATGTATTCATTTTGTTTCTTCTGATCTCACCGCCGGATCGCCCTGGCGATCACCTTCGCGGATTGGAAAATATATCTCGACACCTGCGGAGTCAGGATTTTTGTAACTTCCTCAAGCAGTCCGCAACGACGACTGATATTTGGGATCTGTTGACGGAAGCAGATGACGGCGATCGAGACGCATAGGGCGTAAAAATTCCCTGAAAGAAAGGGGACGACTCGTGGCGGCTGAGGACGTGGTTTGCCGAAAAGTCAAGGTGACGCCGGAAGATGGGTTGCATTTGAGGCCGATGCAGTTGTTGGTGCGTAAAGCGTTAATGTTTTCGGCGTCAATCAGCCTCTCATTTGATGGTCGTCGCGCGGATGTCAAGTCGGCGTTTGATTTGATGATGTTGGCCGCGCCCACGGGCGCGATCCTGACTCTTGAGACGTCGGGGGCAGATGCTACTGCCGCAGCAGATGCGATAAGCGAGCTATTTGAGTCAGGTTTTGCGATATCTGGCTCTTAGCTTGGCTGAGTTGTTTGGCGTCGAGTAAGATCTTAAACTGTTGACATGAAGGTCTTCACAGGAATCGCTGTTTCTCCAGGTGTCGTCTCTGGTCCCGTCTTGGTCCTGGGGTCGGAGAACTTTCGTATTCCCCGAAAGTACGTTGGACGAGACGCCATTGACGATGAAGTAAGCCGGTTTCGTGCTGCACTTGAACATGTTTGCCACGACATCAAGGCGAATGAACAGCTGGTTTCTTCGCAGCTTGGCGCTCAATACGGAGCGATTTTTTCGGCTCACCTGCAAATGGCTCAGGATCCACGCCTGGTTCGCGAAGTTGAGGTGTTGATTCGTGAACAAACGCGTTCTCCTGAGTTCGCCGTCAGCCGAGTACTCCGCAGCTATGCCGAGCAACTGGAAAAGATGGGTGACCGTTATCTCTCTGAACGGGCGCTCGATATTTTCGATCTGGAAAAACGACTTCTGCGTCAATTGCTCGGTGAAAGTCGCGAAGAGCTGAAGAATCTAACGGAGCCGGTCATCGTGCTGGCTCATGATTTGACGCCCAGCGAAACTGCTACGCTCAATACAAAATTCGTGTTGGGATTTGCAACGGAAGTTGGCGGCCGTACGAGTCACACCGCGATTCTTGCTGGAGCGCTTGAGATTCCGGCGATCGTAGGGCTTGGTCGATGCGTTGCCAGCGTGTCTGGTGGAGAAACTGTCATTCTGGACGGCGACAACGGTCGATTGATTGTTGATCCAGACGGTGAAACAGTCGCTCGTGTCTATGATATGCAGGCTCGCAGTGAGCGAATTCGCGTCCGACTTGGACTTATGGAAACCCTGCCGGCGGAAACTCTGGATGGTCAACGTGTTACAATCTGCGGAAATATCGAATTTCCCGAAGAGGTGAGTCACTGCATTAAGCGCGGGGCTGATGGCGTTGGGTTATACCGAACAGAATTTCTGTTTCTGAGCGGAAACCGCGAGCCGTCAGAATCTGATCACTACGAAGCGTATTGCAAGGTTGTTGATGCCTGTGGTGATCTTCCCGTGGTCATCAGAACTTTGGATATTGGTGCCGACAAGGTACCGCAGCTTCTGGAACATCAGTTTTCGGAGGTTCAGAATCCGATGCTGGGGCTGCGTAGTATTCGTCTCAGTTTGCTCAATACTCCCATGTTTAAGCGGCAGTTGCGGGCAATTCTGCGAGCGTCCGTGCATGGTAACGTGCGAGTCATGTTTCCGTTAATTTCGACGCTGCTTGAGTATCGGCAGGCCAAGATGATACTCACGGATGTGATGGAGGATTTGGAGGAGGAAGGGATTCCGTTTCAGAGGAACATACCGATCGGCATGATGGTTGAAGTGCCGTCTGCCGTTATTCTGGCGGAAGAATTCGCGAGAGAAGTCGACTTCTTTTCGATTGGTACAAACGATCTTATCCAATACACTCTTGCGTGTGATCGTTCGGATCCGACGGTTTCTAACCTCTATCGCTCAGGCGATCCGTCAATCCTGCGACTTATTCAGATGGTGCTTCGCGCTGCAGAAAAATACGGAAAACCCGTGACCGTCTGCGGGCAAATGAGTTCTGATCCGCGGTTCATTCCGCTGTTGTTGGGAATGGGATTGCGAAGTTTGAGTGCAACACCTCAGGCAATCCCACGGTTGAAAGAAGTCGTCAGAAACTTGTCGGTTTCTGAGGCCGTACGAATTTCTCAGCACGCGTGTTCGCTGGATCTGGCTCGCGATGTGGAGCATTATCTGCAAGGTGAACTTTCGCGACTTTGTCCAGATCTTGTGGATAGTGTTGAGTTTTAAAATATCGGCGTGCGGGGAGATGTCAATCCCTGATTCTGAATCATGAAAGTGAATTCAAAATCTATCAGCGGACTGACATCCCCCGCTTGCCAAATCGAATACAACCGAGGCTGTCGACGTTCGGCAGCCCATTGGAAACAACAAAAGCCAGTGATCGTGCTGGCAAGATAAAACGAACATCGCGTCAATGAAAAAAGAAATGTTGATCAATGTCCTTCAGCCGGAGGAGAGCCGTATCGCCATTGTGGAAGACGGCGTATTGGAAGAATTGTATGTTGAACGCAG
>JAYVNW010000610.1:0-3666 GCA_043758225.1 Candidatus Kuenenia sp.
CCCTTTTTCGTGATGAAGAGATTGCCTGGCTTCAGGTCGCGATGAATGATTCCGGCGTTATGGGCGTTCTCCAGAGCTGCCGTTAACTGACGGCCAACCTGAATCGCCTGGTCCCACGTGAGTCGTTTTCGTTTTGTCAGAATATCGTACAGCGAGCCACCGTCGATATATTCCATCGCGTACCAGCGTTGTCCTTCGTGACTTCCTCCACCGTAGTACTTGACGATGTTTGGGTGCTTCAGACGCTTCAGGATACCGATTTCACGTTCAAATCGTTTCACCATCTTTACATCTTCTGAAAGCGATGGCGGCAGGATTTTTACGGCGACTTGTTTTCCTGTTTCAACATAGGTCGCCAGATAGACAATACCCATCCCGCCCGCTCCAATCTGGCGGCCAAGGATGAATGGTCCAATCCTGCGTTCTGTCATGACTTCGACTCGGTAATTCTCTGAACGCCCACTGTAACAAATTCTCAAGCCCGATTTTCGGGAACATGAGCGAGGAAATCGCAGTGTAACAACGAGACGCACGACTGCGTCACTTCAGACTGCTAAAATTGCGAAAGACAGGGTGTGGTTTACGCAGGATTTGAGGTTCTGAACCATACCAGTGCCGCAGCGAGCGGTAGCAAATATTGTAATTTCAGGATGTCACGATGAGCGGAAAAACGTGTTTATGCCTTGCGAGTTTCCTCGGATTCCTCGCCGTTTTTCTGGGAGCATTTGGAGCTCACGGGCTTAAGGATACGAAATTTCTGGCAGACAAATACGCTGATATGCCGTCGAAAATTGTTGCCGGACATCCAGTCCCTGCCGCCTACAAATACGCTCAGGATTTTGAGACCGGCGTCGAATACCACCTGACTCACGTCCTGGCGATGCTGGCCACCGGGTTATTGATGCTGCATCAGCCGTCGCGTCTGCTAAGTCTCGCTGCGTGGTGCTTCGTGGGAGGCATCCTGTTCTTTTCCGGCACGCTGTACATCCTGGTAATTGCCGGGCCGCGTTGGCTTGGCATTCCGTGGGGCATGGTGGCTCCTCTTGGGGGAACGCTGCAACTGATCGGCTGGCTGTCGCTGACCGCTGCGACGTTTCGATTGAAGTGTAACCTCCCAGCTGCGAAAGCGTCTTCAAAGGGTGCAGCATGACCGCTTACAACTATCAACGACCGCCAAAAGAAATCACTGATGTCCTTGACGTAGGACCGACGCCGGGAATCTCCATCAGCCCGACTCGCGAATTCCTGTTGCTCATAGAACGCTCAAATTATCCTCCCATCGAAGAACTTGCCGCACCAATGCTCAAGCTGGCCGGCCTGCGCATTAATCCACAGACGAATGGACCTCATCTCGCACCACGCAACACGGGATTAATTTTGCAGTCAATCGTCACCGACGAGAAACATCGGATTGACGTGCCTGAAGGTGCCAACATTGGATTCCAGGGTTGGTCGCCGGACGGGCGGCAATTCGCATTCACCGTCACCACGACCAACGCCGTTCAGTTGTGGATTGCGTCCGTTGCCAACGCTTCCGCGCAGATGATCGATGGACTGACGATTAACGGAAGCTATGGTGTTCCCGTGCAGTGGTTACCCGACAGTTCCGGACTGTTGGTGCAGGCGATTCCGGCGGATCGAGGCCCGCGCCCCGAACAACCAAAGGCTCCGCCAGGCCCTGCGATCGAAGAAAGTTCCGGTCGCTCAGGGCCAGTGCGAACTTATCAGGATCTTTTGCAGAACTCACACGACGAAGATCTGTTTGTGTATTATTGCTCGTCTCAACTGGCGATCATCGATGCCGCCTCGCGGTCGGTTCAGCCGATTGGACCGGCATCGTTATTTGGTTCCGTGGAAGTTTCGCCGGATGGACAACACATCCTGGCGATGCGTATTGAACGACCTTTTTCGTACTTGCTCCCAGCCAATCGTTTTCCAAAGACGATTGAAGTCTGGAGCCGAACTGGTGCTTCTGAACACGTCGTCGTATCACTTCCGTTGCAGGATGCGATCCCAATTGAAGGCGTTCCAACAGGCCCACGTTCCATCACATGGCAACCGAATCAGCTGGCAACATTGTCGTGGCTGGAAGCATTGGACGATGGCGACCCACGCAAAATCGTGCCTCATCGAGATCTAGTCCTTAGCCTGGCGGTGCCTTTCAATTCCGTACCAACGGAGCTTACGAAGACAGAACAACGCTGCACAGGAATCCAATGGGGCGAATCCGACGGACTCGCCTTAGTCTGGGACTACGATCGTGACCGCCGTTGGACTCGCACGTTTCGAATCAACACCGAACAACCTGACATCGCCCCGTCGCTGATGTGGGAACGATCCGTCAATGATCGATACGCCGATCCTGGATCACCCCTCAATCGGCTGCTGCCAAACGGACAAAGCGTCATGTGGCAGCATGACACCTATCTCTATCTCCGCAGTGGCGGAGCTACACCAAAAGGCGATCGGCCTTTTCTGGATCGCTACAACCTGGCCACCAGTGAAAAGACGAGGTTGTTCACGTGCGATGATCAGTGCTACGAATCTGTCGTCGCACTGCTGACGGACGATGCGACGCAATTCATTACTCAACGAGAATCACAAGTCGATCCACCCAATGTGTATTTGTACTCTGCTGGCAGGGATCGCCGAGTTCTCACCGATTTTCCTGATCCGATGCCGCAACTTCGCAGCATTCATAAGGAATTGGTAACCTACGAACGCAGGGACGGCGTACCACTTTCGTTTACGCTGTATTTGCCACCCGGACACAAAAAGGGCACGCCGCTTCCAACGATTGTGTGGGCCTATCCCCGAGAATTCAATGACCCGTCAACGGCCGGTCAGGTTTCTGGTTCGACAAATCGCTTCACATCGATCAGCGGCATTTCGCATCTGTTTCTGCTGACCCAGGGCTACGCAATTCTCGACGAAGCCACCATGCCCGTCGTCGGCGTGCCGGAAGTGGCGAACGATACATTCGTCGCGCAGGTTGTGTCCAGCGCTGAAGCGGCAATCAATAAAGCCGTGGAAATGGGAGTCACAGATCGCGACCGCGTTGGCGTCGGTGGCCACAGCTATGGTGCGTTTATGACGGCGAATTTGCTGGCGCATTCTCAATTGTTCAAAACCGGCATTGCTCGTAGTGGAGCATACAATCGGACGCTCACACCGTTTGGATTTCAGAACGAACGTCGCACATACTGGGAAGCTCCGCACATCTACATGTCGATGTCGCCATTCGCCGTCGCTGACAGAATCAAGGTGCCGATCCTGCTCATTCATGGCGAAGACGATAACAATCCTGGTACGTTTCCAATTCAAAGCGAACGCCTCTATCACGCGGTTCGCGGCAACGGAGGCACTGTTCGTTATGTATTACTGCCACACGAATCACACGCCTATATCGCACGTGAATCGGTGGAACACACACTGTGGGAAATGGTGACGTGGTTCGAGCGGTACGTCAAAACCATCGAATTGTAAGATCAACTGAATGTGCTCGAACCACATGCCAGAATTGAAACTTGTCAGCAACTCGGACGTGTCCGAATCAGCGATGTTCAACGAAGCAAAGCCTAAAGTTTTGCAACTTTCGGATTTAACATATCATTCGGATCATCGTCGATAGTACCGTCGATCCTGCGTTTGCTGTGGTTGACGGTC
>JAYVNW010000611.1:0-2818 GCA_043758225.1 Candidatus Kuenenia sp.
ACTCATCTGTGGTTTGAGACACGATTGCGATTGATTGCAGTGAAGCGGATGGCCAAACAGCAGAAGCAGGCAGATGCTTTAGCGCGACAACTTGAACAGCGTGCTCGTGCAGTCAATGATTATTTGACGCTGCGACGTCTGGACCTGTTGCTGAGTTCTGATTCTCCGTCCGCATTGGCGATAGCGTCGGAATCACGTCGACTGGAATCATCTGATACAAAGGTGACGGGTGTCGAATCGTCGGCAACGGTCGTCGTTGATGACGATGAAATGTCGCCTGGTGAGCCAGGGCAGGCAGCAGTAACGCCGCTCTCGAAGCTGATTGAATCATTCCGATCGCGAATGAACGATCTCCTGCAGGATCCAAGTCAGGAGAAGTTCGAAAGTATTCGCGCAGATCTTTTGGCCGTAGGTGCGGATCAGGCGACGCATCAGGAAGATGCCTGTGCTCTGATTCACCTGATGGGCTATCTTGTCGGCGGGGGAGAAGACGGCGAAGACGTCTGGAAGTGGGCCAACGCACTTGCTGCACCTCATCGAAGTAATGCCGTTGCGCTGTCGGTGCTGGGTGTTCTGGGAGATGCTTTGCGTACAAGTCCAAACGAAGCGCTGGCGGAAAAAATTACAGCGGAACGGACCGAACAGTTGTTTCGTAAGTCTTTGGAACTCGATGCGACGAAACCTCGTAATTTCCTGCGCGCGGGTGATCACTTTGCGGCTCAGGATGACAACGGCGAGGCCGAGCGATGCTTCGCCCGCGCGTTTCGTCTCGACCGCATTGATGGCAACATTGTGCGACGCCTGGCGGATTTGTATACCAACACAGAGCGTCCTCGCGATGCATTGAATGTGTTGGATCTGAGTCTTCGCGACGGCAGCAGTGATGCTCAGGTCGCATTTGATGCGGCGATGCTGGCGTTCCGTTTAAAGCAGTATGATGCGACGCTGACCTATCTGGAAAAGTTTGAACAGCTGGCCGGTCCGAATGTCTGGACGAATTACTATCGCGGCGTCTGTCACTACGAACAGGGCGATTTTCAACTGTGTCTGGATTGCATCGAGTTGGAAGAGCTTCAGGCAGAATCAACAGGCTGGCATCTGGAACTCATGCGAGCCGTGGCAAAGTCGCGTCTGGGCGATGTTGCAGGTGCTCAGCCGCATCTGACCACCGTGACGGATACGCCTTTGTATGAAGTGGACTTTCTGTCTTCCACAGGGATTGCAGAACTTCTGCAGCGACTAAGCGTGGTCGCGGATGAAGTCCTCAAAGATGAAGTGCTGGTGGCAAGATTAGAGACTCGGCTGCTGAGATCAGGCTTGATGCCGGATGCCTGGTTTCAGTTCCAGCGCGAATCCAACGAGCAAAAGCCGGTTGAAAACGTGCGGCTCTATCGATGCCTTGTGCATCAGCCGCTGGACGACACATGGCAGCAAGACCCTGACAGACTCAGTGATCAGGCCGACTGGACGACCTACATCACCGAATGGGGCGTGTTGGCTGAATCAGAGGATGATGCCCGTGAAACAGCTCTTCGCTATCAGGCGAAATGTTATCATTTGCCTGCAATGGTGCCGGAGATTCTGGAGAGCGAAGAATCCTACACCGACATCCCGGGAGCTGTCTGGCAGGCAGGTCGATTTGAGCTGACGGATGAAGATCAAGATGATGATGAGGAAAGCGATGATTCGTTCGATGAAGAGTAACCGTCCATGGCCAGATTGATCATAATCCAGACGGGACGAGCCCGGTGGGGGATAAACGCAGGCGGCAGACATGGAGCGGGCTTCGCCCGCAATTCAAGAAAATTGGATACTTATTTATCGAGCGAGCTTACGAGCCTGTTGGTGCAGCCGACGATTTCTGCTCGACTGGTGGAGTCGCGTCGGAGGCCGGTGCTGATGCCGAAGTTGAGGATTCAGGTGCTTCCGCTGGACCGACTTCCTTGGTTGGTGTAGTTGCTGGCACTGCCGGAACTGTCGGCTCCGCCGCAGGCGTTGCAGTCTCCGGTTTGGCTGGAACGGCAGGTTCTTCTGGCTTTGGTGCGGGTTCAATGAGTTCACGTTGACGCAAGGTGTCGCCAAGTTTCAGCTTCCAAACGCCGCCAGCGTCTTTCATGGTGACGAAGCGATCTGTAATCGACACTATCTCCGTATTGATCTCGGAAACCACGACTCTTTCGCCTATTTTCAGCGGGCTCACTTTGTCCGTCGCTTTGTTTCGAAACCACGCATACAAGACACCATCTTTGCCGACGATCCCTGACAGCATTGTTAGTTGTGCAAAGTCATCCTGCACGTCCAAAGAGATTTTCGCTGCAGCGAATTGAGGTTCAGATCCACTGTCCGTGACCTTAACTTCGACATCGTACTTGCCAGGGGCGAAAGTCTTTAGTGGTGTCCATTTGAGTTGCCCGGACTTTGGATCAACAACCAGTCCCTCTGGAGCACCACCGCCCAATGAAAACGCAAGTGTGTCTCCGCTGTCTTCATCGGAAGCAGTTGCGGTGGTCGTGAATTCATTTCCCAGAACGACGATCGCAGACTCTTTTAACGTGATCTTTGGAGCTGCGTTTGACTTCTTGATTGTAATCTTCAGGTTGCTGTCAATTTTGACGTCTGGATCCTTCGCCTGAGTCATAAGCACGGTGGCTTGATAGTCGCCAGGTTTTAGTTCTGCGGTCGGCGACCACTGGAACTCGCCAGTCCTGGCGTCGATTACCATTCCATCAGCAGCATCAGCCAGACTGAAGGTCGCGTCACCCAGCTCGGGGTCTAGACCGTCCGCTTTTGCCGTGAACGTCACTTCTTCGCCCGGCTT
>JAYVNW010000612.1:0-4026 GCA_043758225.1 Candidatus Kuenenia sp.
CGATGGCATGCCCGACGTTTTCAGGCACAATCTCCGCAGGTCCAGTCGTGACTGCAATCGTGTCTTTTCCATGCCTAATCAGAAGAGCCGGAATAGCCCGCCGCGCCTGATCCTGAAAGAAGACCAGAACAAGCCGACCAATGGCTTTTTCAGCATCAGACTTCGGTCGCCAACTTCGAATTCGAACAAATTGATCGTCAAGAGCCAAAGGAGTCGATGCGGTGTGGAGGAAGAAGTGAATGAATCTGTGACGACTATTGTGAGGGCCAGTGACCGGCCCGAAAAGATATCCAGTTCCTCCAGGCAAAGGTGATTTAACAACTGCTCGTGTTTGCCGTTCGGTTATCGCAGGAAAGCCCCAGATCCCATTCTTCAAGTTACGAACTCGCTCATTCCACACAATGTCAAAAACGTTTTCGCCATCAACGAGTTTCGGGACGATTTCGATTTTAGTTCCCCATTCAACATCGACCTTCCAATTTGATTCAGTCGATGGTACTTCGAACGATCCGCCGCCGCGAAAGATAGCCGTCTCGTTCAGCGTCGTCTCAATGGTGTGTTTTCCCGCCACTATGGCCGTTCGATTCTTCACCAATTCGGCAAGCATTTCATCGAATTTCTCCGGCGCGGTCTTTTGCTCGGCAGATGTCGCAAAGAGGAAAGATTGATCATTATCATTCACATCAAATAGCGTGACTGAAACCGTCTGCTTTTCATCAGAAGCCGTTGGGATGTTTCTGGGCTCGGGAGGATCAATGGAAGGCTTAGCTTTGGCCCGTAAAGGTACCGCGGTTGGTTGCTTCCACGAAAGATTGGGATCCAACAATTCTTCAAGGCGACGATCAATAATCATTTCTGCAATCTTTTCACGAGTCTCCATTGATTGCTGCATGCGTTGCAAGCGGCGAGTGAACTCCGCAAGTTCGGCTCGCTGGATTTCGTGACGAGCGGCGAAGGTCCGCTGGACAAGGGCTCGCAAGTCGGCTCGCTGTTTCACACTATCCGGATGTTCTTTGCCAAGCGACGATTCGGTTGCTCGCACTTTCTCCGCAAGCTGCAGCACTGGTTTTTCAAGGTCGTTGAGGCGACGACGGGATTCTGCGATGGACGTGCCGGTTTGCACTATCTCCTCGCCCGCTTCAGCACCAGGACCAGGAATTGAAGATTGTGCGATGAGTATTGAGGGCGATCGCGATGCAATCAGCAGAGCAATGCAGAATGCAGGCCTGGTGAGATGATGCATTGGTGGATATCCTGAAAACGAGTGCGAGTTGAGAACGCATGTGTCGGCCCTTCGGGCCTTTGGTTCGTTGTTGAAAGTTTACCGGTGGCTCACGCCACCGGCAGAGGTTGTTTCGGGCCGCCGGCCCTGAGTCGCAGTTTGGGCTGCAGTTGGGCTGGACATTGACTCCTGATCAATTGATGTTCATCTTTGTGATAGTATGTTTTCGATTTTGTATTTCGCGATTCAGGCCCGGAGGGCTGGCATATCCTCTGCCGGGGCCGTCAGGCCCCGGATGAATTGACACTACAGCTTCAAGGCCTGAAAGGCCGACACATCAACACAAGGCTTCGGCATGAGTACTCATCAACAACTGCTGTATCACATCGTCTTCAGTACTAAGAACCGCCAGCGTTGGTTGACTGATGGGTTTCGTGAAGACGTCTTCAAGTATATGACTGGTATCGCACAGAAACAGGGAGGCTTCGCGATTCGCGTGGGTGGGTTTTATGACCATGTGCATTTGCTCGTCCGAATTGCTGCGAAACTATCGGTGTCGGATTTTGTCGGCACTTTGAAAAGTAACACAAGTAAACATATTAATCATACTAGTGAAGTCCTTCAGAAGTTCGGCTGGCAGGATGGCTTCGGGGCGTTCACAGTCAGCGTGTCGCAAAAGGAGAAGGTCGTAGCGTACATTGAGAACCAGATGACGCATCACTCAAAGCAGTCGTTCGAAGATGAGTATTTATATCTCTTGAAAAACCATGAGATTGAATTTGATCTGAAATATGTTTGGGATTGAAGTGTCGGCCCTCCGGGCCTTTGGTTTATTGTTTGCAGTTTACCGGTGGCTGACGCCACCCGGCAGAGGTTGTGTCGGGCTTCCAGCCCTGAGTCGCAGGTTGGGCTGCAGATGGACAAGTGATCCATTGGCTCCTGATCTATTAACAGCTGATCCATTGATGACCATCTCTCGTGATATTGTGTCTTCAATATTGTATTCTGCGATTCAGGCCCGGAGGGCTGGCATAACCTCTGCCGGGGTCGTCAGGCCCCGGATGGATTGACTCTCTTGCTTTAAGGCCTGAAAGGCCGACACATCAACAAGCACGAAGAAGCAACACGGAGGGCTGACGCCCTGCCGCTCGCCGAGAGTGAAGATCATGGTGGATTTCTTTCAGGTGTTGTCTGCCAGAGTTTGTTCGCGTCAGTTTCGGACGAGATCAGGTCATTTTCGAAAGCATTAATGTCTGTTTGTATCGCATCCCAATTCAGAGCGGACTCAGCATCCATAAGCTCCGATCCTGCTTCATCGTTGGGCGTCCGTGTCTCCGAGGCGGTGTTCAATCCTGACTCAGATTTTCCGGCCTCAAGGAAATATCCTCGTGAGCCTTCTTGAGATGCGAACGAGATGAACATCACCAACGTAAATAGAACTAAAATGGCCAACACGGCCATGAGTTTCGTCGGCATCTTTATCGTGCGTTGCGGCACTCTGCATTCTTCCGGCAGTTCTACGATCGCCGGCTGCTGAAGATGAGCGAGGCAACTTTGAAGCAACGTCGCAACGTGATCTGCGGTGGGAATTCGATCCTCCAGCGACTTTGCCAGCAGTCGCTGAATCGTCCGATCAAGCCATTCCGGGATGTTGGGGTTCACTTCGCGAATCGGACGTGGTTCTGTATCCGTAATGCGACGCAGAATGCCGTAGCTGGTTTCGGCTCGAAACGGAGGTCGGCCGGTACACATGGCATACATCACGCTGCCAAGACTGAACAGATCGCTGCGAGCATCCACGTTGTCGCCACGAGCTTGTTCCGGAGACATGTACTGCGGCGTCCCGGCGATCACGCCGCTCCGAGTCATGCTGGCGTCATCAACATCGCGAGCCAGGCCGAAGTCTGTCAGAGTGACTCGTTCCACGCCGTCCTCCAAAAGAATATTCGCGGGCTTGATGTCGCGATGAACCAATCCCTGACCATGAGCGGCCGCCAGTCCCGCTGCGACCTGTTGAGCGATCCGAAGTATCTCTTCCGTTGCCAGCGGGCCAAGTCGATCGAGACGTCTTTGTAAAGATTCGCCGCGCAGATACGGCATCACCAGAAACGGCAGCGCGCCGTCATTGGAAACGCCGTGAATCACAATCACGTTCGGATGCAGGACCGTCGCGGCGGCCTTGGCTTCGCGGGCGAATCGCCGTCGAGCGGCTGCAGATTTTTGTAGTCGTTCGGCCGCTTCAGTGATCGTCAGCCCGTCGATCATTGTCATCGCAAACGCCTGCCAGGTGTTGGCGTCGGCTCGGGTTCGAACATGTTCGGCAGCCTGACGAAACAGTTGTCGTCGGTATTCACGAACAAGGCGTGAATCCAGGTCGCTGACTGCAGGATCTTCCGGAATTTCGACGGAAAGCAACTGCCCGCCAACCGCACGATCTTGCGGTTGGCGAGTCAGCATGTTGATGGTTGCGTTGCGAGCCATTCGACACAGCCAGTGACGAAACCGAGTCGATTCATCAAGGCGTTGCCAGGTCAGCAACGCTTTCGAAACCGACAGAAGAACCTGCTGGGCCACGTCCTGAGCATCCGCATCCTGCAATCCTCGCATCCGAGCGACGTTGTAAACGACAGGCCGATAGATCCGGGAAAACTGCTCCCACGCCGCCTGATCGCGCGCGTCGGCGACTCGAATCAGCAGGCTGTCTCGCGTCTCCGGAATTTCATCCACCGATCGTCCTCCAGCCTGAGAACACAGGCTGAGGCGCATTCTGACAGGTTGCAGGCAGATTTTCTGCCCAAAAGGAG
>JAYVNW010000613.1:0-2352 GCA_043758225.1 Candidatus Kuenenia sp.
AGCTGATGGATGTTTGATTGAGACTTCACCGCCGTCCACAGGGGTTCAGACGCGAATCGCTGGCTCAGAATCCGCACGAATTCTTCGTTCAGCTCTACCAGATCGAATACATCAAGGGGACGAAGAAGCTGCACAATACTATTTGTCACTGGACCTGTTCCGGGGCCGATTTCGAGAACTCGCACGGGAATTGCGGGATCTCGGGCGGCGAGGTAACTCGTCATGGATCTGGCAAGGAAGCGGCTGCTGGGAACAATCGCGCCGGTTGTTTCAAACTGCTGTCGAAACTGGCGGAAGAATGCGATTTGGTTCTTCAACGCCGAAAGCATGGTGTTGCACGATCCGAACTGTAATGTGGGACAGGCTTCCAGTCTGTCATCGGTCGCAGACAATTCGATGTTTTTGAAATGCAATGACTGGCAGGATGCCTGCCCTACGAATGAAAACTGCGAGAGGGGGGACTTGAACCCCCACGCCGTTTAAGGCACAGGATCCTAAATCCAGCGCGTCTGCCAATTTCGCCACTCTCGCGTTTTTCACCGACTATCACTTTCGCAAACCAGGAGATTGAAAAATCAATTACACAGGTTCACCAAAACGACATCAATTGTTTTCGAGGCATATCCTGTCATGTCCATCGCTTATTTTCAACCCCTGGGCTTTGATGCTCTTCGGGTTTCGCAAGGACAGGTTTAGCCTCAAATGTTCCCGTCTCCAGTCGCTGTGCCCCATATAAGCAGCATTTTCGGAACAAACGGAACCTGCAACGTGTTGCTGAATGGCATCAAGCCCGAACGTTGCAAAGCCGCACGAGGATTTCTGTCGCGAAACGTCTGCGCGAGGTTCCCACGTCGAGAAATTCAGACCTAGGTTCAGTTGAGGAAACAACGAAGCTTCCTGGCAGAGACAAAAGTTCTATAGCCCCGTCATGTCGATCTGTAGCGGAAACTACTGTGATTCACCAATCATATCAACGAGAGAAGCAACTGGAACTTACGGCACTGAATATCCGGCGTGGTAAAGTCAGAACTGCCTACGCATCCGTTCTGGTTGTTGAGCACGATCATGGTCATTGCGAAGCATTGTCACGATTGCTGACCGAGAATCACTACGTGGTTACCACGGCTGAGTCCGGGACGACGCTCAACCAATTGAAGCACGCACTTCCCGATGTTGTCATACTGAGTACCACTCAGTCAGAGCCAAATACACTTGAATTACTGCGCGAGATTCGACGGCACTTTTCAGAATTGCTGTTGCCCGTCATCATGATCTTAGCGGACCCTGACCTCAAAGTCGGTGCTGCCGTATTTCGTGAAGGCGTGAATGATTTTTTGCAGGGGCCGTTCGAGGACGAAGTTCTGCTGGCTCGCGTATCGCTGCAACTGCGACACAAGCATTCCCACACGGAACTACAACACAGTCAGCAACGTTATGCGCTGGCGGCGCAAGGTGCTCAGATCGGATTGTGGGATCTGGATATTGCACGGCAGCAGATATTTGTTTCGTCGCGCTGGAAGGAACTGCTGGGATTTGCAGATGACGAACTGGAAGCTACAGTTCCGATGTGGTTCGATCGAATGCATCCGGATGATCGCGACAGCCTCATCGAAGCAATCAATAGTGCCGTATCTCTGGAAGGTGGCCGATTTGACTGCGAACTTCGCATGCGGCACCGTGACGATTCGTATCGCTGGATGCTGTGCAGTGGTGTACCGCAGTCGGATTCCATGGGAAATATTTTGCGATTGGCAGGCTCTCTGGCCGATGTCACCGAAGGCAAAGTACGCGATGTGCTCACGGGACTACCGAATCGACTGCTGTTTGAAGAACAGCTGCAGAAGATTATCAGTCTCGATCAAGAAAAGTACGGTCTGAGTGCTGTCCTGTTCCTGGATCTGGATGACTTCAAGCGCATCAACGATACCCTTGGGCACGACGCCGGCGACCTACTGCTATGCAGCGTGGCTCGCAGGCTGGAGGGCTGTTTGCGCGGATCGGACTTAATCGCGCGACAGAAATCCGGGTGGTCGATTGCTCGCCATGGTGGTGACGAATTCACAATTCTGCTGCATCAACTGCATTCACGCAGGGATGCAGATTACGTCGCCGAAAGAATTATCTTTGCGCTTGCCGAGCCGTTTCTGATCGGAGCCCGCGAAGTTTCGATTGGCGTGAGTGTGGGAATTGCATATGGTGGAATAGAAGGCAAGACCCCCGCCGATGCCATCAGAGAAGCTGACACGGCGATGTACTATGCGAAGACAAGCGGTCGAGGGCGATATTGCGTCTTTGATCCCGAAATGCTGGCTGGTGCGACGGCAAAACTGGCTCTGGAAGATGACCTTCGGC
>JAYVNW010000614.1:0-1712 GCA_043758225.1 Candidatus Kuenenia sp.
GATTTTCCGGTTCGCAGTGTTTCACCGACGATACCTTCACCGGCTGGCAGCCGCAGTGATGCGTTCCTGACGCCAAGCGCTGGGCGAGCTTCGACTTCGTTTCGAGCGCGGTCCCACAAGAAGATGCTGCTGCGGTCGCAATTGAGAAGTCGAGTGGCTTCCTGCGCAATGAGATCCAGCAAAGGCGCGGCGTCTTCGGCCATCGACAGTTTTGACGCGATGTTCAATGTGGATCGCAGTCGCTCTACTTGCTTACGGTTTCGCAGGTCGTGATCAACCAGCGTCAACGCCATTGAAAGTGAGCGAGACAGCATCAAACCGGTTTCGGCAAGGTCGTCATCAGCATGACGCCCGGCTGTGACCATCAAATGGGCAAATGGCGTATTGGCGGCCAGCGGGAACGCTGCCAGAATTTTTGAAGGTTCTGTGCGATTGACTCCTGCGGCATCTCGGTCGAGGGATTCATCCCACAGCGAGATTGGTCGAGCCGCCAAGCCTTGCTGCCCGTGTTCGGCAATGACATCCCAGCCTGGGCCTGGAACTCGCTGTGCCAATCCTATCCACTGCACGGACAATTCGGAAGCGATCTCAGATAATGCGGTCCGGATGAATACGTCGAAACTTTGAACGTTCAAAGCATCCGACAGCAGTTTGGCCCCGAGCTGCATCAAAGTCCCACTGGCTGAGCCGGGTGACAGCATCGAAACTTGTGAGAGTGTTTTCCATTGAATACCAGCCACAACACGATCCTTCATGCATACAGCGGTCGCCAGCCGCACGATGTGTAATCGAATTCACCTGAGTTGCGAGGCACTTCGACATAGCATTTTAACACAGCTGGCGTGGAAGCCGTCGAAATGACTACTTTCCAAATCAACGCGCCATCGGGGTGACGGCAGGTAAGGATAGCGACTGCTTTAAACGCGTCAACTGGGCATTCGGGCATTTAGGGCACGATCAGGATGACGGTTGTTGCTGATGCTTGCAGCTCCCCCCCCATCGAATTTGACTCTACTCCATGCACGCAGAGTACGATACGCGATATTTGGGATACTCAAGAAGCAAAAATGGCCCGGCATCATTGACGATGCCGGGCCGCTGAGATTCGATCGAGTTGCCGTGAAAGCGTTTTAGATGTGCTTATAGACAGATTCGAAGTCGATGTCGTAACGTTTCATCTTCTTGTACAGAGTCGTGCGGTTGATCCCCAGCGTCTTCGCGGTCTTCTGACGATTCCAGCCACTGGCTTCCAGAGCCTGGATAATCAGATGACGTTCTGGTTCGGTCAATGCTGACTTCAATGAGGCTCCGCCGAGATGAGCTTCGATATTGGCTCGATGCTCATGATTTGCGAAAAGCCTTTCTGGCAGATCAGCGACGCTGATGCGGCTTTCGCGGCTGAGGACCACTGCTCGCTCAATCACGTTCACTAACTCACGGACGTTGCCGGGCCAGTTGTAGTGCTGCATGGCCTGCATAGCCATTTCATCAATTTCCATGACATTTCGTCCCGTCTGCTCACTGAAGACTTTCAGGTAGTGTTCAGACAAGAGTGGAATGTCACCTATGCGATCGCGCAACGGCGGTTGAGTCATCGCGATAACATTGATGCGATAGTAGAGGTCCTCACGGAATGTACCGCGTTTGACGCAGTCTTCCAGGTTTTCATTGGTCGCCAAAACAAGTCGAACATCGACCTTGTGTGTGACGTT
>JAYVNW010000615.1:0-2105 GCA_043758225.1 Candidatus Kuenenia sp.
TGTCAAGGCGGATGCCGTTGGCCCGGTGCGGCTAATGGTAAAGGAACCAGGATTCGCCGTCTGCCCGGCCGTTGTTTCCGCAGCTGACCCGTCGGACGCTTTGACGCTGACGGTGGCTGTGGTCGTTGATCCTACGATCGAATCGATCCATGCTGCGTATGCATCGACGCGAGTATCAAACGAATTGTCGCCGAGTCCCGCGTTGTCCAGCGATCCTCCCGACGTCACGCCAGCAAGATAGTAGACTCCTCCAACAGTGATAAACGCCGCTCCGCCGGAGTCACCCGGTGCTGTGTTGCTTTCCGAGTTGTTGCTGAAGTCCCACGAAATCAACGTCGACGATACACTGTCGATGGGGGTCAAACCCGATCGTTTGATGCCGTAAACTCCGTCACTGCCAGTGGTGCCAGTTCCGCCGTAACCAAAGCCGACAAGAGTCAGCAACTGCCCGACAGCAGGATTCGATCGATAGATCGGCGAAGGTGTGACGTTGGTGACAGGTCGATCCAGTTTGTAGAGAGCGATGTCGTTGGCCGCATCATTCCCAATTTGATTTGGATTGTAGTTGGGATGCACGTAAACTTTCGTCGTTCGATATTCTTCATTGCCAATCATGAACCGACCGCCGGTGTCTGAGACGCCTGCCGCACAATGTCCGGCCGTCAGAACATACTGTGGTGCGATCAGAGTTCCTGAACACCCATAGTCAGACGCATCCCCAATCTTACCGACGGACTGAAACTGAGTCGTCACGGTGCCGTTGATGATTCTCGGCGCGACGCCCGGGGTATCCATCGCCCCATTGGCTGCAGCGATGTCGACGTCATGTGATGACGATCCGAACACGGCGACCAGACTGGAGGCCGTCATCAGCGACCGAAGTTCCAGAGTCTCCGGCACCGAACCCTGTCCGGCTCGCTTGGAACGCTTGGTTGGAAGTGATGAAAGCAAGTTTCTAAAGCGAAAAAGACGTGCCATGACAGGATCCTCCAAAACTGGTTTTTACTAGCCTTCGAGGCCACAACATTTGGGCTCTCCGACACGGCTCTTCTGTTGGTACGGGCGGGAAAGCTCAACCTTGCACGAAAAGTTGATAGTTTTTTTAAATGCTGTCGTAACCAACCGAGCGGCAGCGTATCAGCACTCCGTGCCAGGATTTCCTCACGGATAGAACTCTCGATCGCGGCAACGTAGAGACGATCATGATCGAGGTCAGCACATCATGCCCACCGGCTATCTGCTGGTTCAGGCGTTTTCCAGACCAACACTGGGATCGATCGTGCCGCATGAGAGCCCAGTGGCCGATTTTCCGTTGTTCGTGTCAGTCGGAGGCAATGGACTGGGACCGGCCTACATGGGCCCGGATCACGCTCCTTTTGCAGTCGAAAATCCAGCGGCCGCCGTGCAGCTTATCGCCGGCCTTCGACGTCAGCGCCGATCGATGAAGTTCCTTGAAGAGTTCAGCACGATGGCTGGGATACGCACTCGGACAACTTCAACTCCGTCGCCGGCCTTTGCGGCCAAATGGACGCTCCGTGGAGTGCGCTGCTGGACGATCTGCAGTCCAACGGATTGTGGAACGAAACGCTCGTCGTGTGGATGGGTGAATTTGGCCGCACTCCGCAGATCAATTCCGACAACGGCCGCGATCACTTTCCCGACGTGACCCCAGTCGTCTTCGGCGGCGCGATCAAGGGCGGAGTCGTTGTCGGGCAGACCAATGAACGCTTTCCGTCTTTCACTTTCAGCGATTCTCTTTCATGTCATCGCAGGCGGATCTGGCAACGACATGGTCGACGGCGGACGCGGGAATGATCGCTTGATCGGCAACACGGGCAATGATCGGATCTTTGGTGACGATGGAGATGACTACCTCGAAGCTGCAGTTGCAGAAGTTTGCTATCATGCCGCGTGGGGGGAGGAACCAGCGGCCGCTCAGCCGCGTCGGACCAAAAACGCATATTTCTATCAGCCGCAGTGCGCCCGCATCTGGTTTTCGTCCGCGAAAAACGTTTGAACCGGACGATCGTCCCGTGTCCCTGTGATTCGTCGCACGTTGATTCGCGTGTTTGGCCCGTGGCCGAATTCGTCGGACTTCGGGAGTA
>JAYVNW010000616.1:0-1937 GCA_043758225.1 Candidatus Kuenenia sp.
TGCAACGACCGAATTCGAATATCTTCGGGCAGAGCCCAGCAACTCAGAAAGAACACGATCGGCAGCATCAACCACGAAATCGTCTGCAGAATGAACGCGATGTGAATCCCGACCTGCAATTCAGCCCGCTCGTTTGAATTCGTGAGGAACCAGCCAGCAAACATCAACAGGACAGCAAACACAAAGAATACCAGCAGCGCTTTGCGACGAATCGCCTCTTTCAGCGTCAGATTTGTCAATGCCAGAATGCGGCGCGGCGACAAAGATCCAACGTCAGTCAGGAAGCTCACCAAGCCTTGCAGGAAACTGCTGACACCAGCGGCACCATTGCGAGCCACCGACAACAGAAACGAAATCACGAGACTCAGAAAGACCAACGCGCCGATCAGGTACAGCCATGACTTCAGGCTGGTCGCCATATCCTGAAGAGTAAACGGAGCAATATCGAAGTCCATAGGGAACGTTTCCCGATTCACATCCTGGGACGTTCATTAAAAATGAAACACCCAGACAAAAGAATGTCTAAACTGAAAGTAAGAATAACAAACCCAGGATGTACACGGCTCAGACCACATCTGCTCTTAACTCGATGAACAAGCTAACCAGAACGAGCCGCAACTCCGTCGGTAATCAGGCCTGCCCGCCAGGCTTGCCTGCAATTTCTTCGGTCGTAAATCGACGACCAGGCCGCTCGCCGCTTTCGCGAACTGTACGAAGAAACAACTCCTCAAGGTCAGCTCGAGGACGAGTGAACGTTGCATTGGAGACGTTGTGTTTCTTCAGCACTTCACGAATGTCAGATATCGCAGCATCACTAAGATTCGATGTCCGCATCTGCATTTCGTCACGAACTTCCAGCAGATCCTCAACACGCCCCAGGACTTTCAGCTCACCCTGAAACAACACAGCAATGCGGTCACACACATCCTGCACGTCGGCAAGCTGATGGCTACACATGACAACAGTCTTACCCTGAGACTTCAGGCGAAGAATCAGGTCCTTCATTTCGCGAGTACCAATCGGGTCTAACCCGCTGGTTGGCTCGTCAAGAAGCACCAGATCCGGATCGTTGATCAACGCTTGCGCCAGACCGATACGGCGAGTCATCCCCTTCGAATATTCTTTCAACTGACGTCGGCGAGCTTTTCCAAGCCCAACCATTTCAATCAACTCGTCCGCACGACGATTGCGTTCCGCAGCCGACATATTGAAGAGACGACCATAGAAATCCAGCGTCTCGTCGGCATTCAGAAATCGGTACAGGTACGATTCTTCAGGCAGGTAGCCGATGCGTTCATTTTTTGACACATCAGACGCAGGCTTGCCAAGAATCGTCATTTCTCCGGAAGTCGGAAACAACAACCCCAGCAACATCTTCATGGTTGTCGTTTTGCCGGAGCCGTTAGGTCCCAACAGCCCGAAAACTTCGCCTTTTTTAACATCCATGCTCAGACTTTTGACCGCCTGAACCTTCTTGCGTCCCCAAAAGTCACGGTAAATCTTTGAAAGGTTGCGGATCTCAATCACAGCATCGTTTGACATGTCGAGTCGTTTCGCACAGAAAAAAACATGAGACAGAAGTGGCCCCGACCCATGTTTTCAGGCCAGAAGCAACAAAAAAACGGTTCGGACCGCATCCACAGAACGGCAGCACGGTGGTCATACGCTGGAGATGTGCAGACCGTTTGCGCAATTCCCGTGAGGAAATTGCTGTCGGCAGGTGTGATGGGCAAAAACTCATGAAACAAAAAAATATCCAAACACACTAATGTGACTCAGTAAGGTGGCAAAGCCGAAAAAGCATTCCTCATCGACCATCGCAGCAAAGCGTTGCGAGCCACTCGCCAGGCGATGTTGGCTGACAATTTGGGCGAACGCGGCAATTCGGTCACGGCCCTTGGCCAAATTAGACAGCAATTCAGCAGACGACTGCAAAA
>JAYVNW010000617.1:0-19872 GCA_043758225.1 Candidatus Kuenenia sp.
TCGATGGTCGATGAAGTCTTTGATCAGGCAGATTGTGTCATCAGAAACATGGCAGCAGTGTTCGGATCGTCGACTGGATGCAGAAGCAGTCGATCCCGAAAACCGTTTGTTTGCTCGCATGAACAGGACGCGCCTGGACTTTGAGGCACAACGCGATGCAGTCCTCTCGGTTTCAAATCGGCTTGACCAGACCATCGGTGGTACTTCAGTCGATATCACGAAAGAAATTCAATCCGGGCGGCGTACAATCTATGCTCGAATCGACCGTCAAAACTTTCCCGGACTATTTCGCGCGTTCGATGTGGCCAGCCCCGATGCTCATGCCGCAAAGCGATTTCAAACAACCGTGCCTCAGCAGGCTTTGTTTGAATTTAATAGTCCATTTATCATGGATCATGCCGTTGAGATCGCTAAAGCATCACAATCAGTAAAGAACCCGGATGATACAACTGCGCAGATTCAGTTGCTGTTTCAGACCGTGCTGCGACGAATGCCTGCCCCAGATGAACTCGAACAATGCTCAGCGTATCTGAACCAGCTCCAGACCGATGAAGTAACAGCGAATGGCCCGACGGGATGGAGCTATGGTCACGGCACGATTGACGAAGAAAAACAAGCTGTGACGGAATTCACACAATTCCCTTTATTGAAGGATGGCCAATACAAGGGTTGTGAAAAACTGCCGGACGAAAAGCTCGGCTGGACATCGCTGAACAGAGCTGGCGGCCATCCCGGTGGCACAACATCACTGTGTGCAATTCGACGCTGGACGGCAGACTGCGATTGTCGTGTCTTCGTAAACAGCGTGATCGCTCATGCGAAGGAAGAAGGCGATGGCGTCCGATGCCGCATTGTAACTCCAGATCGCGGTGTCATGGCGGACGCTACGGCGGACAATTCAACTCAGTGGCAATCCATTCCGCCGTTCGATGCAAAGGCTGGACAGCAGATTGATTTCGTCGTCGATTGTCGCGCCAACGAAGCTCACGATTCGTTCCAGTCGAAGATCACCATCATGCAGTCTTTTAATAAAAAGGTGCAGCGGAACTGGAAATCTGAAGACGACTTTCCTGACAGCCTTGAACCCGGCCGCATGGACGCATGGTCCCAATTGGCTCAGGCATTGCTGCTGACAAACGAATTTATCTTCGTGGATTAGGACTATGAACCCGTCATTGCCAGAGCCTGATTCTTCTCCCATCGCCGTCGGTCGCCGGGGCATGCTGGAACGCTGCGGCATGGGATTTGGTTCCATGGCATTGGCAGGAATGCTGAACGCTGGCAATCCAACGTCAGCATTCGCAGCCGAATCATCAAATCCAATGCTGCCGAAACCAGCGCAGTTTCCGTCGAAGATTAAACATGTCATTCATCTGTTTATGAACGGTGGTCCGTCGCAGGTGGATACGTTTGACCCCAAGCCAGAATTGCAGCGGCGCGGCGGGCAGACGATCTCTGATGGCAACCTCAAAACAGAACGCCCGACAGGAGCGCTGTTCCCTTCGCCGTATCGTTTTCATCGCTATGGCGAAAGCGGCATAGAAGTGAGCGAGTTGTTTCCGAACGTGGCGCAGCATGTGGATGACATGGCCATCATCCGTTCGATGCATGCAGATGTGCCGAATCACGAACCATCGCTTTTGCTGATGAACTGTGGCGAAGCGAGACTGGTGCGTCCTAGCATGGGGTCATGGCTGACGTATGGTCTGGGAACAGAAAATCAAAACTTGCCGGCATTCGTAGCGATGTGCCCCGGCGGCTATCCAATTCAGGAGTCGCAGAACTGGCAGAGTGGATTTCTTCCAGGCGTTTATCAGGGCACGTATGTCGATACGAAAAACACAGATATTGAAAAGCTGATCGAAAACATTCGCAACGACCGCATCACACCAAAGGACCAGTCGTTGCAGCTCGGCTTATTACAGTCGCTGAACCGCAAGCATCTTGACGCGAGGCCCGGCGATTCTCAACTTGAATCACGAATTCAGTCGTACGAACTGGCGTTCCGGATGCAGACGCAGGCGAGCGATGCCTTCGATATTTCGCTCGAACCAAAACACATTCTCGACATGTACGGCGACGGTGTTCAGGCGCGGCAGATTCTGATCGCCCGCCGACTCATTGAGCGGGGTGTGCGATTTGTGCAGGTCTGGCATGGTGAAGGTCAGCCGTGGGACAATCACGACGACATCGAAGTCAATCATCGGCGTCTTGCAAAGCAATGTGATCAAGCGATCGGCGCGTTACTGACAGATTTAAAGCAACGCGGACTGCTGGAAGAAACGCTCGTGATTTGGGGTGGCGAATTTGGTCGAACACCGGTTGTCGAGCTTCCAAAGGCTGGGAGCAACGCTGGCAAGATCAACGGCCGTGACCACAATCACTGGGGTTTCACGATGTGGATGGCTGGAGGCGGAGTTCGCGGCGGATACGTTCACGGTGCGACCGACGAATTTGGTTTCAAGGCCGTCGAAAACAAAGTCCATGTGCATGACCTGCATGCAACGATTATGAAGCTCGTCGGTTACGACCATGAAAAATTCACCTACCGCTACGCCGGCCGCGACTTTCGCCTGACGGATGTGCATGGTAAGGTTGTTGAAGAGTTGATTGTATAAGTTCGCGGCTTTGAATTGGCGACCTGACGTGGTGCGCCTTTCAGGGGCAGGTGAATCTCTTGTTCTGAGCATCAGAATATGCAAATCCTTTGGAAGATGTGACCAGTATTTGCGATGATCTTCCTGACGAGTTGTGCTATTGCAACTTTGTTTGCCTTCGGTTCAATGGTACGATTTGCGACATCTAACATGCGACAGTGGAGCTGTCGCCTGAAAAAGGAGTCCAATCCATGAACGCCGCTATGACCACTTCACTTGCCGAACGCCTTGCCGATTTGGGCGGAATTCCCGTTGAGCGAGTTCGTACCTCTCCTCCGCCCGGAACGGCCACTCTGGAAGATTTGATCCGTGTCAATGATCAGAAATCCGGTCGCTGCGAACTCGTCGATAGTACCTTGGTGGAGAAAGCAATGGGATGGCGCGAATCACTATTGGCGGGCATTCTACTACGATGGCTCGGAAACTACGTCGATGCGAAGAATCTTGGCGTTGTGACCGGTGCCGACGGAATGACACGATTGTTCCCGGGTGTTGTGCGGGGACCGGATGTCGCTTTTGTGAGCTGGGACAGTCTGCCGGATGGCAAACTGCCGCAGGATTCGATTCCCGATCTTGCTCCCGATTTTGTGATCGAAGTACTGAGCCTGAGTAACACGCGGGCGGAAATGGCCCGCAAGCGTCGCGAATATTTTCAGGGTGGAGTCCGCCTGATATGGATGGTCGATCCGCAAAGGCGCACCATTGCGGCGTTTCAAACCGCCGAAGATGTCATCATTGTCGATGAAGACAGCACCATTACCGGCGGCGATGTTCTACCGGGCTGGAGCTTCGATACAGCAAAACTCTTTGCTGAACTCGATCGCAAAGCTCCGCCAACAGTCTAAATGGACTCCGCGAGGAAAGGCTGTGAATTTCTACAGCTATTGAGTACTACAGACCTTCGTTCCTGAGTTCGTTTGGGATTCCACTCATGAAAAAATCTCGCCGGATGTTTGTTGCTGTTTGTGCTGTTGCAACTGGGATTTTGGGCATATCTCACGTTGCTGCGTTTCAGGATGCGTTGGTTGACGAGGCGGCTCCGACAGTTGCCAACCAAGAGGCAGAGCAGCGCTCCGGAGACGCAACGGCCCCCGCCTCAACTTCGCCGAACAAGTCACTCCAGAATGATACGGCAGCACCAATAAATTTCTCACGGCGATGGAAGCGCGAACGCGAGCAACGACTGAATGAGATGATGGATTCAAGCCTCGTGAGGAATCTGTCGTTTCCTGGGGACAATCCACTGGGTGACATTCTGAAACAGTTATCGGCGGATCTTACGACGACGCTGGGCGAGTCAATCCGTATTTTCCCAGATGCTCCCGCACTGGATGCGGAAGGTATCGCTTCATTGCAGGACGTCATCATCAAAGACATAGAACTCGACAACGTTCCAGCTGGCGCTGCATTGGATTTAGTCCTGCGTCAGACAGATCCACCGCTGACATGGAGAATAGACGAAGGGTTTTTGTATATCACAACTCGCTTCATCGCGGACGAGACTTTGATTCTTCGAAGCTATGACATCACAAAGCTGCGATTGATTTCAAAATTTACGGTTCCAGTATCCGAAGCGACAAATGTCCCTGGTGGCGGGATGGCAAGCGGATGCGGAATGTTCCAGTTGGATGGTTGCCGAGGTGCCGACCCCGTAGGCGGTGGTATGGCACCGGGACAGCAGGCCCAACAAATCAATTCCCAAGCATCGGGGACCGGAGTCGTTGCAACAGCCGCTGAAAAAAAGAGTCCATTCACTTGGGAAGAGAGCCTGATCATGATTGTCCAGGACATGACTTCACCTCCATGCCGCTGGTTCAATAACGATGGTGAAGGTGGCCGAATGATTGTGGCTGGAGATCGACTTCTGGTCCGGCAAACTCGCACCGGACATCAGATTGTGATTGAAGTCCTTGAACAACTGGAAATCGCTACTGACGACGCTGCCAGGAATTCGCCGACTGGCGATCATGAGGGTTCGACTGGCATGTCAGAATTTGCACGCCGTTCATCGCAGGACACGGAAACTGAGTTGAATCAAATAATACAGGCAACACCAATTCCGGAGTTGGCGTTTCCAGGTGAACACCCACTCGACGAAATTCTCAAACAGATCGAGGCACATCTTTTAGGACTACAAGCCAAGCCGGTCCTGATGATGACGGACTTTGCGGCGCTGAACGAGGAATCCATCGATTCACTCGAAGATATCATCATCAGGGACATCCAAATACCGGCCGGCGCGATGACTGTCGGAAGTGCATTGGATCGCATTTTGACTCAGACTGATCCATCGCTGACGTGGATAGCGAAGGACGAAGTGCTGCTCATCACCACTCAAAATTCCGCAGATGCAGACGAGCATGTGACTTTTCGAAGTTATGACATTTCCGGGTTGCGGAAGATCATGAAACAGCCAGCCTCAGGATGGACTGCTGTCAATCATGGTAGTTTTTTTGCTGGCGGCATGGGAGGAGGAGGTCTTGGCGGTGGCTCAAGTGGGCAGAACCAGCCAACCGCGCCTTCAACGCCGCAGTCAAGTCATCCTGCATCGGCGACCCCAAGCGACAAGCCGATTCCGTCTGATGATGCCAGCCTGCTGATCATTGTCCAGGATTTGACCGCACCACCAGCTCGTTGGTTTGACATCGATGGAGAAGGTGGCAGGATGCATGTTGCGGGGAATCGACTGCTGGTCCGGCAGTCTCGCTCCGCCCATCAGGCAATCGTTGAAGTTCTACAGCATCTTGAAATGGCAGCGGAAGCTGAAGGATCGGAGGACTGACGTCCTGCCGCTCGCCAGTATCAAGATCGAAAAAAATGAAGGACAAGCTGAGATGCCCGTCCTTCGTGTGATCATGAATTAATTGTACACAGGAAATGGCCTACGTCCATGTCCTCGAAGGTCGTGTTCGCAGGCGGTTGGCTTCGTCGTCGTTCACAAATTCCTGCTTTGCGGGATCAAACGTCAGCTTACGTTTCAGAATCCATGCCAGTGCAGCAGCGTGGCAGGCGATGTGTGAATTTCGCATGACTTCCGGATTGGCAACCGTGGCCTTGCGGGACTTTACGCTGTCAAAGAAGTTTCTGGCGTGGGCAGAAACATCCAAACCCTTGACCTTGCCTGCAGATTCCTGAAGTTGCGTGCGCAGATGATCTGAGGAGACTTCGGTTTCACCACTGTCACCGGTTTCGAGCCAGCCGCCTTCACCAACGAATCGCACTGGGCACGTGCCGAGCTTTGTGACCCAGTTTGGACCTCGATCACCGAACGGCGTTGCAAGGTAATCAAGAACTAACTTCACGCCGTTTGCGTACATACACGTGATGCCGGTCTCAGTTGGTTCGAATGAGACCGGAGTCGTGTCATCAGCCTGATTGGCCCACTGGCAGAGATCGACAGTGTGAGCGCCCCAATCCAACAGTCGTGCACCAGAATCGAAGTCGTAATAGCCTCGCCACCTGCCGTTCACATATTCATGGTTGTATGGCCGCCACGGAGCTGGGCCAAGCCACATATTCCAGTCGCAAACGTCTTTTGCCGGAGCCTGTTCTCCTGGCAGCCAGCTGATATCCAGCGTGGGGATGTAAACAGAAGCGTAGAGCGTGTGCAGCTTGCCAAGTTTTCCGCTCTGAGCGAACTCAACGGCCTGCACAAAGTTCGGCACACTGCGGCGTTGAGTTCCCGCCTGGAACACGCGGTTCGTCGCTTTCATTGTTGTTGCCAGTTGCTGGCACAGCTCGATGGTTAGTCCGCAAGGCTTTTCGCTGTAGACGTCTTTGCCAGCCTTGGCTGCCAACATGGAGGCATCTGCATGCCAGCGATCACCGGTGGCAATCAGTACGGCGTCGATGTCCTTTCGGTCCAATAGCTCACGAAAATCGCCGTACAATTTACAATCCGAAGTGCCATAATGATTGTCGACCAGAGTCTTTCCGGCATCTCGACGACTCGCCTGAACATCTGCAATTGCCACGCATTGAACATCCGGCAGCCCCAGCATGGCCGTCAAGTCATAAGTACAACGCGGCCCAATCCCAATCACACCCAGTGTGATTTTTTCACTCGGCGCGACCGAACCTCCAAGCCCCAAGACACGAGCGGGAAGAATCAACGGCACTGCGGCCGCCGCTGCTGCTCCAAGAAACTGCCGTCGTGTTCGGCCTTGCGGATTCATCATATTTTCACCGTATTTCTGGACTGAAAGTGAATGATTCGGGGCTCTGATTGTTTGGTTCTAACCGCATATTGTCCGAGAATCAAGCGGGTCGGAGAATCGTTTTCGAGCGTAAAGATTCCTGTGCTGAGTTTTCAGCCGTTGTCGTCAGATAAAGCTGCGTTCGGCAAGCAGATCCTTTCTGCCGGAAAGGACTTTTGCCGCAAGGCGAAGCTGGAGCGGGTATCAGTCCGGTGGGACAGAAAAAAATCGCCGTGATCTCCGTCAGCCTGATAATAAAGTGGTACGTGTCTCTGGTCTCAATCGCGGTGAGGCCGCGAAATCCTTCCCGGCAGGAAACGCCGTTCGGCGTCCGGGTTCAATTTTTGCATTAAGTGTTTTCTGTACAAGGAGATGGTGCGTATATTTGGGATGTAAATTTTCGTGGTTTGTTGTTGAGCAGGGTGGCTCGAAATGCAACGGGACGAAGTACAGGGAAGCGGTGGTTCTCAAAAGGGTTCGACATCGGCAAGACCAATTCGGAAACCGCCAAATCCGATAGGCAGAAAAGCGGCTCGCCAGCAGGTGATTGAACTCATTGGTCACTTGTTTCCTCCCCAGTGGTTCACGCGATGGCCGGTCCCTGGGTCGGTGACCTGGACGCCGCAAAAGGTTGTCTGGGTCTCGTTGATCATGTACTGGATTCCCGGAACGGGAATGTGCGAACGATTTCAGCGAGCGAGGAAGATCGTCGGCCGACTGCATCCACGCTGGACAATTCCCGTTTCATTTGGTGGCTTTACTGAGGCTCAGGAACGAGTGTGGCCTCAGATTCAGGCCGAATTGATTGGCAGGCTTCGGCCCGATGCATCATGGACAGACCAGTGGAGAATTGCCGGGTGGTTACTGATCACTGTCGATGGGACGAAGTTCGATTGCCCCCGCACTCAGCAAAACGAAGAGAAACTCTCTGGGGCCGCACTGAAAACTCCGCAGATTTTTCAGACGACCGTTCTGCATATCGGTACAGGTTTGCCGTGGGATTTTGAAGTCGGGCCGGGCCTTGAAAGCGAACGACGTCAATTCGATCGTCTGCTGCAGTCTTTTCCGGATGAAGCGATGGTGGTTGCCGATGCGGGATTCATTTCGTTCGCTCTGTGTCAGTCGCTGATGCGTTCGAATCGTTCGTTTGTGTTTCGAGTGGCAGCCAACATGCGTTTGGTGGAAGGACTGAGTTCCCACTGTCCGAACATGGAGCCCATGTCAGGCTGTGATCTGACATGTCTGTGGCCGAAAGAGGATTCGGACCAGCAGCCCGTTCTCCTGCGGCGGGTGACGGTTCTGAACGCGGTGGGCCAGCCAGTTGTTTTGGTGACGAATGTGCTGGAATCGAACAGACTTTCGGACGCCGATCTTCTGCAGATCTATCGGCATCGCTGGGAGATCGAACTGCACTATCGAACGTTCAAACAGATCTGGAACTTTGCGACACTCCGCAGTCGTAAACCGGAAACAGCCCTGCAGGAACAGCGCTGGCGATTTGTCTCCCACTGGGCTCTTCGACATCTGGCTGTTCGAAGTCGTGTGGCTTTTGGCGAAAATCCTCGCAACATCTCGCAGGCTGGTCTGCGTCGGCTGATTCAGTCACTTCTGGAAGATGCCGACGCAGACCGAATTGCTGTCGTGTTTGAAACAGAACTGGGGCGCAAGAAACAGGACATCTACACCCGGACGACGTCGAAATGCCGCCGCAAATGGCCACGTAAAAGTAGTCACAAAGAACCAAAACCGCCAAAACTGCGACAGGCCACAACCGCCGAAGTCACGTTGGCTCTTCAACTTGGGTTCCTCTACACAAAGTCTGGCTGAACGGCATTGATCGGCAAGCGGGACCTACATTGAGCGCAACAAAGAAGGCTCCGTAGTTTACACCACGGAGCCTTTTTAATTTTGTAGTCGACCGGAACCAAGCAAGTCCTTACTTAGCCGCAGCCAGTGCTTCGATTTCTTTCTTGCGGCGTTCCAGAATTTCACCCTGCAAACCGCGAGGAACCTGGCGATAGGCCAGAAATTCCATGCTGAACTGGCCCTTACCCTGAGTCATCGAACGAAGTTCGTTGGCATAGTCGAACATGCTGGACAGTGGCACTTCACCATTGATCACGCATACGCCGTAGCTGACTTCTGATCCAGTCACCAACCCTCGCTTGCTGGAAAGGTGGCCAGTAACCTGACCCTGATATTCGTCAGGAACTTCGACTTCCAGCTTCATGATTGGCTCCTGAAGCGTCATGTCCGCCTTGCGAAGAGTTTCTCGCATACAGCCAATGCCGGCGATCTTAAACGCCATTTCAGATGAGTCCACGTCGTGGTAACTGCCGTCCTGCAAACGCATGCGGACACCCACAACTTCGTACTCACCGAGCGGGCCTTTCACCAGGCTCAACTGGAAACCAGCATCAACCGGAGCAATAAATTCGCGAGGAATACGACCGCCGCTGACTTCGTCAACGAATTCATATACCTCTTCGTGCGTTTCCGGCAGCGGCTCCAGCACACCGACAATATGAGCAAACTGGCCGGAACCGCCGGACTGTTTCTTGTGCTTGTAGTTGAATTCCACTGACTTCGTCGGACATTCTCGATAAGCAACACGAGGTTCACCAATGATGCACTCGCACTTGTATTCACGCTTGATGCGTTCAACATAAATTTCCAGGTGCAACTGTCCCATTCCGGCGATCAATGTCTGGCCCGTTTCTTCGTCGGTGAAAACTCGGAAAGTCGGGTCTTCACGGCGGAATCGTTCCAGGGCTTTACTCAGCCTGTCAGCATCGTCGCGTTTTTTCGGCTCGATCGACAGCCGAATAACGGCGTTCGCCACGAAGATATTCTCCAGCGACAAGTGCATGCCTTCGGCAGTGAACGTGTCTCCGGAGGCACAGTCCACACCGACGACAGCCACGATATCTCCGGCTTCCGCTAAATCAATGTCTTCGCGGTCGTTGGAGTGCATTCGCACCAGACGGCCAAATCGGATCAATCGGCCGGTACGAGCATTGGTATAGGATTGACCTTTGACGATCTTGCCCTGATAAACGCGGGTGTACGTCAACTGACCGAAACTTTCGACAACCGTCTTGAACGCCATCGCGACAAGCGGCGCGTCATTGGAATCGCTCAGCAGCACTTTTGGATGATGGCCGGTTTCGTCCACAGGCTGGCTATTGTCGTTAGCAAACTTATCGCGTTCCGGCGGACTTGGAAGGAAACGCACCACAGCGTCCAGAGCTTCCTGAACACCTTTGTCTTTAAACGCCGTTCCCATCAATACCGGTACGATTTGCTGAGCCAGCGTAGCTCTACGAATGATCGCGCGAACTTGATCAACGGTGACTTCTGATTCTTCCAGCAGAGCAGCCATCAGGTCGTCGTCATGGAGCGACAGTTCTTCCAGCATTTCGCGGCGAGCTGCTTCGGCGGCGTCCTTGAACTCGGCAGGAATCGGTTTGCGAACCACATCCCCGCCCTTTTCACCTTCGAAATAGACAGCTTCCATGCGGATCAGATCGACCACGCCTTCAAATGCAGATTCCAGACCCATCGGGATCTGCAGCGGGACGGCATTGCAGCGCAGCTTTTCCTTCATTGCCGCCATGACTTTCGTCGGATTGGCACCGGTGCGGTCCATCTTGTTGATGAATGCAATACGCGGTACACCGTAACGACGCATCTGACGATCGACGGTCAATGACTGGCTCTGCACACCGCCAACCGCACAAAGAACCAGAATGGCACCGTCAAGAACTCGCAGACTGCGTTCGACTTCGACTGTGAAGTCCACGTGTCCCGGCGTATCAATGATGTTAATCGGGTGCTCGGTACCGGTTTCTTCATCCTTCCATGCAACGCGAGTCGCTGCCGATGTAATCGTAATACCGCGTTCGCGTTCAAGGTCCATATGGTCCATGGTCGCGCCGCCGTCGCCACCTTTGACTTCGCGGATCTTATGAATACGCCCTGAGTAATACAGGATGCGTTCGGTCAGAGTGGTCTTCCCTGAGTCGATATGGGCAGAGATCCCGATGTTGCGAAGCAGGGTAATGTCAGCCATTGCAGAATGATCCTCAACGTGAACTTGAAAATGGGGAAAAACAGGTCCTGCCGCACAATTCGAACTAAGCGAATAACGACAGCAAAGCGGCAAAATGGCCCGCGGCTGGCGCGCAAACACGCACATTTCCTCGGCGTCCGAGGTCGCGGATAGTACCGACGCTCTTGGGCTTTCGAAAGAGGAACAGCTGCGAATTCACACAAGTGGGGGCTCGTTTCCGGGGACGGGAAACAACAGCTGCCTTTGTAAAGGAGTGCATTTCACAGCATCATCCATGTTTCACGGGCGATTTTTGGTAAAGGGTGGAATTGGGCATTCAACTTAATTCTCATCGTTATTGGCCATTCAATGCCGTTGCAATTTGTCTCAGCGTTATGCTCCGTGACCGCACCGAAACTTGAATTGGGAGCAACAAACCATGAAGTCAGACCAGTTTGCGACACAGTACAACATAGTAGTCGTCGGGAGCGGACAGAATGGATTGGTCGCTGCTGCCTATCTCGCCAAAGCAGGCTTATCGGTGCTGGTGCTGGTGCTGGAGCGCAATGACTATGTCGGAGGATGGCCATCACTACTGCAACCCTTGCAAAGCCGCAAGGCATTTCGATCAGCATTGGCGGCCAGCGAAGAACTTGAGGCATGAAACGCATTTGCTGAACGTCCACTGGGTGAAGTACTGGAAAGTCTGACCGATAACGATGTGCTTCAAGGATTGATGCTAACTGATGCCAGGATTGGCGTTTTCACTCAGCCCATGAAAGCGTCCGGCGTCAGCCCCGAAGAAGCATTCTCCGGTTCGTTCCACATCGATGAAGGCTACGACCAGATGTTCATGTCCTATCAGCAGGCATCACGCAGCGAATTGCCAGATCCTGCACCGGCGGAAATGTATTGTCATACGTTGACCGACGATTCCATTCTTTCCCCCGACCTACGATCAAGAGGCTACCATACGTTGACCTTGTTCGGACTCGACATGCCGTATCGTCTCTTCAAAGAAAACAGCGCGGCCCGCCGCGAAGAAGTCAGGCAGCGTTCCCTCACTGGCCTCGACCGCATCTGCGCGGAACCCTTCATCGACTGCCTTGCACTGGACCGCAACGGAACGCCGTGCATCGAAATGAAAACGCCGATCGATCTTGAAAATGAATTGGCTTTAGATCAGGGTAACATCTTCCACACCACGCTTTCATGGTTCTTTACAGACGACGAAAATCAGATCGGAAAATGGGGCGTCGAAACTCATCACGCCCGCATTTACCGAGCCGGCTCATCGGCCCTTCGTGGTGGCGCTGTCAGCTGCATCCCAAGCCGCAACGCCGCCATGTGTGTGCTGGCGGAACTTGAATCAAGGCATTGAGCGATTGCTGATGAACATCACCAGCTATGGATTTATCCTGCAATAATTTCTGTAATTCACTGTAGGATGGACTCCCAGTCCGTCCAGAAAATGACTGACTGGAAGTCCATCATACATTTTGCCAACTTGCATATTGTTGACGAACAATTGCTATAATCCGCTTCAGAACAACAGAATTTGCTATTCGCCAATACCATCGCCCTTACCATCAGTCCATTTCATCGCATTCCGCATCGGCTCAATGCGAAGAACGATCACGCCGTCCTGAAACACGCGGACGGTGCCCGTCGATTCGGAAACGGCGATCGCGATCGCGCCGGTCGCTTTGGAAATATCAGCCGCTGCCCAATGGCGCGAGCCAAGCCCTTTCGACAAAGTCAAACCATCTGCCGATGCTCGCAAATGTCGACCAGCAGAGATTGCAAGGCCGTCAGATGAAATCACAAATGCTCCGTCGATCTGAGCCAGTTCTTTAATACTCTCGCGAACGCGTGGGTTGCGAATTGCGCGTTCTGTTTTTGGATAACCGCGAAACGGATCGTGAACCTGCTCTGTTGAAAGCTCCATGACTTTCCGGTGACTGCCGACAACAAACAATGTTCCGACCGGTTTTCCTTCGCGGCCTTCGCGGCCAATTTCGCAGGCCAAATCCACGACGATGCGAAGTGTCTCCAATGGCACCTTCGTTTCCAGTCGCTGCAGATCGCGGGATGTCAGTCGAGCAAGCTGCTCGGCAAGTCGCACAACGCTGACTGTATCACAGCCTTCCTTCTCGTAGACGGAATAGACGACGACCACCACGTCGCCGGTCTGCAGAAGTTCATCCGCCATGGCTTCAAGCAGAATCTGTGAAACCTGTATATGACGTGACTGTGGTTCCTGTGTTACTTCGACAACGTCCACATCATCAAGCCGAACTGCTTCCTGAACTTCATTTTTGTCGGAAGCAACGATCAGACGAAAACCCTTGGAATCGCGTTTCAGCGTCGCAAAGTCATAGGCACGATCGGCCAGAATCAGTAATGCAGACGCCGATACCTCTCCTGCGAGGGCGAATGCCGTTTTCAGGATTTTTTGGAACTCCGGTGTGATTTCTTGTCGCTGCATGAAGTGAGTTTACGAATTTGCTTAAGCTGGTCAACGGACTTATTTTACGGCTTCCTGTTTCGTAGAACGCATTGAAATGCCAGTGTGCATGACATCAGTGCCTAAATCATTAATCGATGGTATTTTCAGAGGCTGCTCAAAACGGTTGCATATAATTCCCGCGGCCTTGATTGCGATGTCGCCAGACTCGTGAAAGTTCGGAGTTCTGGCGGTCATTTCGTCCGATGTTTCACGACTTCGGCCACGAACAAACATCTCAGAGATGGCGGAACGAATTATATTGATTGCTGTTTCGCGTTGTAATTTGATGGTCGAAAGTTTCATCGACACGTTCCGGTGGCAGGTTTGCCCACACATGCTGCTGATGCCCCGGCGGACCAACGCGTTTTGGCTTACCGCGTCGCCCCGGCTTTTTTTACGACTTCGGCTTGGTGATATTACTGGATGGCGGTTTCGATGATGTGGACGAGTCTTTCGTCGCTCTGGCCAACGCCAGTTTCAGTTCAGCGACCTCTTATCTCAACGCAGCGATCTTTGCCGAATGCCTTGCTACCAGCTTCTGAAGATCCTCAATGATCTTGTCTCTCGCATCCATGTTCGGACGCTAACAAATTTCCTCAAATTGACCCAAGTCCAATTTGATCCCGTGAACGGTTTACTTGCAGCCGACGTTGTTTGCTTATCACCAAAATGCGAACAACGTGGGCTCTTTTCATTAAATCAACCTCCGAAGCGGCTAAGCCGCCAGTTCAACAGGCCAACTTTCGTTGCTTCGCAGCAGGTTGGCAGCTAACGCCGCGTAAAACGCTGCACCTCTCAGTTTTTGGGCTGTGCTTTGCGCCGTCGCGTCAGGCTTCTACAATCCTGCGGATCGAATCCAAAATCGCGGATTCATTTTCATTGGTCTCCTGGAAAGACACGACTCCCCATGACCCGTTCGATGGACAAGATTGTTGCGTTGTGCAAGCGCCGTGGCTTCATTTTTCAAAACTCTGAAATTTACGGCGGGCAGAACGGATTTTGGGACTACGGTCCGCTCGGCACGGAACTCAAACGTAACGTTCGCGAGGTGTGGTACCACGACATGGTGTCCGCCCACAACGAATTGATCCAACCGGCCGGCGCGCCTGCGACGTTTCAGATGGTCGGGCTGGAATCCGCCTTGATCATGCATCCACAAGTCTGGAAATGCTCAGGGCACTTCGATTTGTTCCACGACATGATGGTCGATTGCCATGCCTGCAAAGGACGATTTCGTCAGGATCATATTCCAAATATGCCGTGCCCTCAGAAGCCCAGCAAAATGGTCGGCGAACACACCGGCTGCCAATTGACGGCACCTCGTGAATTCAATCTGATGATGAAAACCATCTTAGGCGCGCTGGGAACGGAAGAGGACGCAGCATTCCTGCGTCCAGAAACGGCTCAGGGAATCTTCGTCAACTTCAAGAACGTCTGCGATAGTACTCGAGTGAAGTTGCCGTTCGGAATCTGTCAGGTTGGCAAGAGTTTCCGTAACGAAATCACGCCGCGCAACTTCACGTTTCGTTCGCGAGAATTTGAACAAATGGAAATCGAATTCTTCTGCCATCCGTCCCAGTCGCGCGAGTGGTACACGTACTGGCGCGATCGTCGGTACAACTGGTATCTGAATCTTGGGATCGCCAAAGATCGAATCATTCTGCGTGATCATCATCAGGATGAATTGGCTCATTACTCAGTCGGCACGGCAGACATTGAATACGCATTTCCGTTCCTCAATGAAGGTGAGTTCGGAGAACTTGAAGGTGTGGCGCATCGTGGCGACTTTGACTTGCGTTCGCACATGGAAGGCAAACTCACCAAAAACGCTGCTGGCGAACTGGAAGTCGAAAAGACAGCTGACGGTCAGCCAAAACATCGTGGCAGCGGCAAAGACCTGACGTACTTCGACGATCAGACTCGGGAACGTTTTCTGCCGCATGTGATTGAACCGTCAGCCGGTGCCGATCGCGGGACACTGGCGTTCATCTGTGAAGCCTATCATGAAGATCAGCAGCCTGATGAAAAGGGAGTCATGCAGGAACGCATCCTGATGAAGTTCCATCCTCGACTAGCGCCAGTCAAAGCGGCAGTATTCCCACTGATCAAGAAAGAAGGCATGCCTGAGAAGGCGGCTGAGATCTTCGGTGAACTCAAAGCTGCTGGCTTGAATTGTCAGTACGACCAGCAAGGGGCCATTGGTCGTCGCTACCGTCGCCAGGACGAAATCGGCACGCCGTTCTGCATCACAGTTGACGGTGAAACCGCGACTGACAATTGTGTCACAGTGCGAGACCGTGACACCTTGCAGCAGGATCGTGTACCGGTCAGTCGCATCGTGGATGAGATTGTGGCACGACTAAAGGGTTAAAAACGCCACAGCGAGCGGCAGGACTTCAGTCCTCCGAGATTGCGAGTGGCGATTACTGCGATTGTCCCGAGGCTCCACCCTCGCGACACCTTACCTGGAGCCTCGGGCCTCCCGTGATCGGCGAAGGAGGCAGGCGCCTCTAGCAGTACGTTCGAGGGCTGGAGCTGAGGAACGAGATCCGATTGTGCATAACGAAAAAGGGCGAATCGAGAAGCCTCGATTCGCCCGTTCATTATCGATGTTGAGCATTTGCCGTTTGGCTCATGATATCACGTTACGCCGCCGCGGAATCCCGATGAATGGCCTTGCGATTACCGAGCACGATGTCATCGGTGATGACAAACTTCTGACCACGCTCAAGTTCAGGCAGTTCAAACATAAGGTCAAACATCACCTGTTCCAGAATGCTGCGAAGTCCGCGAGCACCGGTCTTGCGAATACGAGCCATACGAGCGATTTCACGCAGGGCCGGTTCTGTAAACTCCAACTCACACTCTTCCATCTCGAACAGTTTTTTGTATTGGCGAATCAAAGCGTTCCGAGGTTCGGTCAAAACCTGCACCAAGGCTGCCTCGTCAAGTTGGGCCAGTGTACCAATCACAGGCAGTCGGCCAAGCAGTTCGGGAATTAAGCCGAATTCCATGACATCTTCAACGGTGGCATCGTACAGCAGTTGTTCGCGAGCCAGATCCTCATGTTCTTCATTCTTGTTACCAAAGCCAATAACTTTCTTGCCAAGTCGGCGAGCGACGATATCTTCCAGGCCAACAAATGTGCCGCCGCAAATGAATAGAATGTTTGTTGTGTCGATTTGAATGTATTGCTGTTCCGGATGCTTACGTCCACCTTGTGGCGGAACGTTCGCAACGGTGCCTTCCAGCATCTTCAGCAATGCCTGCTGGACACCTTCACCAGAAACGTCGCGAGTAATACTTACATTCTGACTGGTCTTGCCAATTTTATCGATCTCGTCGATGAAAATGATCCCGCGTTGAGCGGCTTCGATATCGAAATCGGCATTGTGCAGAAGTTTCAGCAACAGGTTTTCAACGTCTTCGCCGACATAGCCGGCTTCGGTCAGCGTTGTCGCGTCGCCGATTGCAAACGGAACCTGAAGTGACTTCGCCAGCGTTTTAGCCAGTAAGGTCTTACCTGATCCAGTGGGGCCAATGAGAAGAATGTTGGATTTTTCAATCTCAACTTCTTCGGATCCAACTTCCAGGTTGTGCATCAGTCGTTTGTAATGACTATGAACAGCAACGGACAGCAGTTTTTTGGATTTGTCCTGACCGATCACATATTGATCAAGCTCTTTGACAATTTCGCGTGGCGTAGGCACGCGATTGAAAAGTTTCTTTGATGTACCGCGACGTCGTTTTTCCTGATCCAGGATCGACTGACACAGTTCGATGCATTCGCCGCAGATATACACATCTTCCGGTCCTTCAACCAACGGGCCCACTTCCCGGTAGTTCTTTCGACAAAACGAGCAATTGGCATTTCGCTTGCCCTGCTGTGCGGTCTTGCCTGTACCAAATTCCTTACCTGATGCCATTTTTATCCCTTTGGATGTTCGTCACGATGTTTCAGCGGCTCTTCATGACTTTGGAGAAATAAGTCCAGCAGAGTTCGCTTAGGCAATCATGTGCGGTTTGCAGGTCGTGGATGCTCCGAGTTGTCGGCGTCCCTGCCAACCATGTTATGTAATCGCTTTTCTTTGTATGGTGTTGCCCGTTATCGGCGACAACCTTCATAGATGTCATCAACATTCATTAAAAGCTACGACTTTGAATTCAATTTACTAAATGTCTCGATGAACGTTCTCATTGGATTCCTCACCGTTTTCGGCTTGTGGTGCCACTAACCCTGGGGAGTTATTGGCCTTATCGTGCTGAGAACCAGGAACTTCTGTCAAACTGACAGACGGTGTCGATTGATTCGATTCTGACTGTTCAGTTCTCAAAATGTCAGTATGTGTATCTTCGGTGACAGAATCTTCAGAAAGGATAGCAGCAGTCGTTTGAATTTGTCGTGCGACAACGGCATTGGGCTGAGTAGGTTTTTGCTTGTTTTGAAAAGAGTTGCTCATCCGACCCATCAATTGACTTTTGATGGATCGGTATTCGTCTTCCGTCAGGTCACCCTCACGCCTTAATTCGCTGATTGCGTTGAGCATATCCTGATCGGTCTCCGCAGGATCAACATCTTCGTGCACCCTCGAAATGAAACGCGCAATTGACCAAATCAGTACCACCAGACACACTGCCGCAAACAGAAACTGCCACCGGTTGAAGTCCAGCAGATGCAGCAGGTCCATCCAGCCAGTTGTGCGATTCGCAACGATCACCATTCAACCTCTCCGCAATTCGAATGCCAATGCAAAGAGTACAATTCAGAAAGTGACTTTAGCAACGATTTGTTCTCATTCCAAAACGGAAATGCAACTCACGGCCGGTCCTGAGCAAAGTTTGCCGGAGCAGAATGCCATCTGGCAAGATCGAAATTGCAAAATCAACAATCTCTCGTCGAAGCATTCAATCTTTGCCAGATAGTAGCAGTGAGTCATTTGTTCTTCTTCGATTGCTTCTGGCCTTTCGGCTGCTCATCCCTCGATTCGGTCTCGAATGGCTGATTACCATACGCCGACCGTGGCGGATCGGCGGTTTCCTTGACTTCGACCTTCAGGCGATCAAGTTCTGCGTGAAGTTCTTTGACTGTGTCGGCGTAGGCAGGGTCCCGATAGAAATTCTTAACCTCCAACGGATCTTTTTCCCGATCCAGCAATTCCCAGTCATCGACATCTGGTTTGTAGTAGTGCACCAGTTTGTAGCGATCAGTGATTATACCAACATGCGGACGTACTCGGTGCGGCACTGGATACTCGTAATAATGATAGTAAAGAGACTTTCGCCAATCGGCCGTTGATTCCCCCTGAAACAATGGCAATAAACTGCGACCCTGCATTTCAGAATCCGGCTGTATCCCGGCGACATTAAGAAATGTCGCTGCAAAGTCAATCAACGAAACGATGTTGTTATTGGTCGCCTCGGCTTTCACCTTTCCAGGCCAGCGAGCCAGCAGCGGAGATCGCAACGATTCTTCGAAAATCCAGCGTTTATCGAACCAGCCATGTTCGCCAAGAAAGAAACCCTGATCGGACGAAAACATCAACAACGTATTATCGCAAAGTTTTTCTGCATCCAGATAGTCAAGGATTCGCCCAACACTTTCATCAACCGCCTTTACACAGGCAAGATAGTCATGCATATACCGCTGATATCTCCATCGCACGAGATCTCGTCCCTGAAGATTTGCTTTGCGATATTCCGCATTGAGAGGCTCATAGTATGCGTTCCACTCGGTTAGCTGTTCTTGCGTCATATTTGGAGATGGCACCAGTTTGGCATCAAGATCCGTAAACGTCCTATCGAGCCCCATGTCATGATCACTGACAGCCAGACTGCGGCCGGAGTAGTCGTCAAACAATGTTTCCGGTTCAGGAAAAACCCTGCCTTGATTCCAACCAAGATGTCGCAATGCTGGAGCCCATTCGCGATGCGGCGATTTATGCTGACTCATCAGCAGAAACGGCTTAGACTTGTCGCGATTCTTTAGCCAGTCAAGCGACAGATCCGTGACAACATCCGTTACATAGCCTTCCTGTTTGACTCGACCGTCTTTGGTAATCATCGGCGGGTTATAATAGAGCCCTTGTCCTGGCAGTATATTCCAGTAGTCAAAGCCGGTCGGGTCAGACCCCAGATGCCACTTGCCAATAATGGCTGTCGAATAGCCAGCCTTCTGCAGCAATTTTGGAAACGTCTTCTGCTTTCCGTCAAACGTGCAGTTTGTATTGTTGTAGAATCCATTTTGATGCGAATATTTGCCCGTCATGATCGTCGCACGACTTGGACCGCAAATGGAATTCGTCACCAGGCAGCGATTGAACTTCATGCCTTCGCGAGCGATCCGATCAATGTTTGGTGTCTCCAGCAATTTCCGATTGTCGCCGAAGCAGCTCAGAGCCTGATACGTCAGGTCGTCGCAAAAGATAATCAGGATATTCGGACGCGCAGGTTCCTGTGCAT
>JAYVNW010000618.1:0-1705 GCA_043758225.1 Candidatus Kuenenia sp.
ACTGTCTGATGAAACGCGAATACCTTGGCACAACCGTACGGGCTTTGCGGCTGGAACGGCGTCTTTTCGGACTGCGGCGTTTCGAGGACTTCGCCATACATTTCGCTGGAAGAAGCCTGATACACCTTCACCAGTTTTTTCTTGTTGAGCTGTCGAGCGGCTTCAAGGACATTGAGTGCTCCGCCACCGGTCGCCTGAAAGGTGTATGCCGGCTGATCAAAAGAGACTCGCACATGACTTTGTGCACCCAGGTTATAGATCTCGTCAGGCTCAATATCGAGCACGAGATTGGTCAGACTCTGGCCGTCGGTGAGATCTCCATAGTGCAAAAACAGTCGATTGCCGCTTTGGTGTGGATCGTTATAGATATGGTTGATGCGGCCGGTCGTAAACGTGCTGGCTCGACGAACAAGACCATGCACGGCATAGCCTTTTTCGAGTAATAGTTCTGCCAGATATGAGCCATCCTGACCGGTGATTCCTGTGATGAATGCAGTTTTTGACATGTGTAAATTCAGAGTCTTGTAATGGTTAAAATTTGTTGTTATCGAAACGACGATTTGCATCGTGCCAATGGAACTCGACCTCGGATCTGAGACAGGCCGGGCTATCCCGGCCAGGAACACTATCTCAAGTTGTACAGATAAAGGAGTGAAGCCCAACCACTTGGGAGCATTTGCGGCGGTTCGGTGAATTGATCACCGTACCGCACTGCCATTTCCAAAAAGTACCTTGCATGAAAGAACGCCTCCAGCATTGGCCGGACGGCCTGATCCCAATTCTGATTGTCTGACTGTTGAAATATTTTGCCCGTGCCAGCAGAGACAATCTCCATGAAGGTGACGTTCAGGGGACAATCGCGCAATAAGGCCTTGAGCGCCCCGACCATGTCCTCTGTTGCTTCCTGAATCATGTAGACCTTGAAACTCTGATGGTAGAACCGGTAAATGGAATCTTCGTAGATCCAGTGCGAGCTGTTTTCATTAAACAGTTGTGTCAGAGTTGCATGTGTCGCTCTCAGGTTTTCAATCAGTTGTTTCTCTGATGCCTGGCGTTTTGCCAGCTTCAACTCATACTGATTTGTCACAAGTTCTTCTCACCTGCTGCGAACACCACAAACCAACGTTTCATTCGATGGTTAAATACTTCGGAGGCATTCGTTCGACATCTCCGATAGAAAAACCTGATACGCCGAAGCCAGTCCATCACGCAGTGGGATGCGAGGAGACCATCCTGTGGACTGGATCAGGCTGATATCGCTGAGCTTTCGAGGTGTCCCGTCCGGCTTGGTGGGATCAAGCAAAATGTTGCCTTTGAAGCCAACGATCTCAGCGATGAGTTCTGCCACGCCTCGAATACTGATTTCTTCGCCGCTGCCGATGTTGACGAGGTCGGGAGGCTGTTGCAATTGCAGAAGATGCAGGATGCCGGATGCCAGATCATCAGCATGGAGGAACTCCCGCAAAGGTGTTCCAGTCCCCCAAATCGTTACAGACTCCGCTTTAGATTCTTTGGCTTCATGAAATCGTCGCATGAGTGCCGGCAGGACATGACTGTTGTCCGGATGATAATTGTCGCCAGGCCCATACAGATTTGTCGGCATCGCAGAATGAAACAAAACGCCGTACTGCTTTCGATAGAATTGACACAATTTCAGACCTGCAATTTTAGCAATTGCATACGCTTCGTTTGTTGGTTCCAGCGA
>JAYVNW010000619.1:0-3707 GCA_043758225.1 Candidatus Kuenenia sp.
GCGACGGATGTACCGTACACCCGTGGCTCCGCCGACGGGATTTTTACAGCCTTCAAACCCCGATTATTGGTCATTCCCCCATAATGCATCGGCGATCCAATCGAGGTCTTCGGTCTGCACATTCGCCGCCTCTTTCCCCCGCCCTGCCCCGGCCGAGGTTAACGCATTCGACACCAGCAAACGCAGAACGCTCGCAAGCGGACTGCTCACACCCTGCTTGAACGCCCGCTGCACAAGTCGATGCTCACGATTCAGAATCACTTCATTCTGCCCCGTCGGAGCCTGACGAAAATGTGCGTCAATCAATCGCTGAAAGCCCTTTGGAATATCACCGTCGCGACGCAGCTCTTCGAATGTCTGAGCCAGTTCGTAGCGTTCATTCAAGAATGCGACCACCGGCAAATTTTTGTCAAACGACGCCATCAGCACTCGCGCCTGAGTGGAACGGAAGAAGTCGGCCCATGCGGCAGGCACATCTTCCAGTTCATTCATGCCCATCACAGAATCAGCAAAGTTATCGGATGACGGCGTTGCCGGACGAAGATCGATTTCACGCCCAGACTGGTCAGCAATCATCGCGGCCAGCAGGTTTTCTTCGAAGCTGCGAAACACGTGTACGCACGGCGTCGGATTCGCCGAAAACACATCATCAAGGTATCGCTCCTGACGACGATCGGCGTTGTACCAGATCACATACTCCGCATCGGTTTCATGCAATGCGTCTGCCAGGCTCTTCTGCAGCAGTTCGTCAAATAACAACGCACCGCGCGACGTGCGGAAGCGATAAACCTTCGCCAGCACTTCACGCAGACGAGGCTCAGCGAGTGCCGCTCCAGCCAGCAGATAGCGATGCCAATTGACAATCGCTTCCAGCCGCGAGGGTTCCTCCTCCGCCATTTTTTCCAGATGCGAGAACAGGAATTCATTCAGCGTCGCACGCACGATCTGAAATCGATCATCGCGAACAAGGTCTTCGCGACTGGCGGTTGGCGAGCAGTCTTCCAGTTCAAGAACGCCGCGTAAAAACGTCGCCCAGGGCGGCAGCAGATCACGCACACGGCGAGAAATCACCATTCGTCTCACGGTGACAGCGACTGTTGATTCATCGGCAAAGCCCGGCGTGCGTTGAGGCGAAATGTACAACGCCCCGGCGATCGACGCCGGCTTTTCAACTCGTATTGGAATCACATCCAGCGGCGATTCGTTGAAGTAGTTCGCGAGTTCCAGCTCTAGTGCTTCCGGATCCGGCGTCGGCTCGAACCACGCAACATTGATCACATTCACCCGCGCCGCACTGCCGTTAAGATGAATTGGAACAGTCAGGAAATCTGCATACTCACGAATCGCAGCCTCAAGCGGTTCCGCCGATTCCGACATGACTCGAAACTGCGGCTTCAGGTACAGACGAACCGACGTCCCAACTTCCGTACGATCCGATGACGACAACGTGATGCTGGTCCCAGGCCCTGCTTCCCAGCGAATTCCTTCCGCCCAATCTTCGCGCCGACTTTCCACAACCAGCCTATCCGAGAGCATGAACGCACTGAATAGCCCAATGCCGAACTGACCGATCAGATGTTCGCCATCACCATTGATTGCCTCGCGTTGTTCGTCAGTGCCGCGTCCTTTGAGCAACCCCGTGATGCCGATTCCCAGCGTCCCGAGAAACTGCTCAGCGTCGTCTGCGTTGAGACCAATTCCGTCATCTGTGAACGTCAATGTTCCGTCAGCCGCATTTTGATGAATATCGATCCGCCCACGAAACGACAGATCACGACTACGCCGACGCATGATGGCGTCATGGGCGTTTTGGATCAATTCCCGAATCGGCGTATCCACTCGACTATACAGCGACGATCCCATGATCTCGATCACGCCGGCAATATCCACCCGAAACGGAATCTGACGAGTCCACACGCTCTGCACCTCACGCTGCCTGCTGTCACACACGCGAAAACGATTGTTGACAAGCGAATTCCTGAATCGTCGTCAGTCCATATCGCGATCAAACCAAGCCGCAGGGTAGCAGTAAACGCTTCTGAGTTCACGTATGACAGGAAGGACTCGCCAAGGATTCCTGACGGGTTAACTGAATGTTCTGTTTTATTCGGAAGCCGAAGCCAAGAATGTCATTTACCAGCCACCTTTTCAAGAAACTGCGGCAGGTAATCGCGCCAGAGTTTCCACTCGTGGCCGCCTTCGGTTTTGAGGTATTCGTGCTTCACACCGGCATGCTTCAGTTGCTCGGCGAACTTGTCATTGCGTTCCAGCAGAAAATCCTTGTCGCCAATCGGAATCCACAGATGCTTCAGCGAGTTCGCGGCGGGCTCCGATCCAGACAGCGACGGATACTGCTTCATCAAGTCCTCGACGGTCAGTTGCGGTGTCGCAGCACTGAATGCACCGATCGATGAAAACTTGTCGATGTTCTTCAGGCCAGTGTCCAGAGCATGACCACCTCCCATGGACAAGCCCACGATTGATCGGCCAGCCGCATCACTTCGAACATGGAATTTCTGCTCAATAAACGGCAGCAGGTCTTTAGTGATGTCTTGTTCATACAGATCATTATTGTGTCCGAAGTAGTAATCGGGGCGTTCGCCAGCTTCAATTGGTACCGGATGGCCGTAAGGGATCACGATGATCGCAGGCTCGATTTTTCCGGCCGCGATCAAGTTGTCGGCAATCAGATGAGCCCGTCCCACTTCGATCCATGCCGTTTCGTCGTCACCGTAACCGTGCAACAACAGCACCACCGGATATTGTGTGTCGCCGGACGATTCGTATCCGGGCGGAGTGTAAACAATGACGGGCCGAGAATGACCGACGCTGACAGATGGATAAATCAGCCGCTGCACGACGCCATGAGGAACATCAGTGAATTCTGTCAGCCGAGGCGGCGTGCCGGGAATCTCAACCATGCTCGCCAGAGTCAGCCATTTCTTGACCAGACGATTTGACGGATCAATCATTGTTGTACCATCGACTTTGAAGGAATAGTCATAGATCTGCGGCAGCAATGGCTCGCTGGTTCCTTCCCAAATGCCCTTGTCGTTTTTCGTCATCGGCACTTTTGTCCCGCCGAGTGACACGAGCACTTCGTTTGCTTTTTCCGCTCGCAAGCGAAGCGTCACGCGACCGTCCGCATGAACTTCCGGGGACTGCAGACTTTGAGCAATAGCATCGGACATCAAACACCCTGTGGCTCCGAGCAAAAAAACAACCAAGAGCATGGAACGTTGAACTGACTTGGACGACATGTAGATCACACTCCGGGAATGGCAAAATTTTCGGCAGCAGAGTCACAACAGCCAATGGTATCCGATTTCAAGTAACGGTGTACTACGGCGAATTGGCTTGCGACCAACGCGAACGCCGAATGGCACCGGAAATCAGAATGCTCAATGCCGAAAAAAGCCATCCATTCGCGTTTGATCCGAGAATGTTCGGCAAATATGTTCGTATCGCCACGACAATTTCATTGCTTGCACAATCACAACGATAAGATCAGAGACGGGCTGCGTCAGAACTCAACCCAAACTTTGTTACGACCAATCGCTCCCACAATAATAGTCGCCTTTCGCTCCGAGAATGTGAAAAAATTGGCCAAAACCGAATTCAGCCCCTGAGCCCCCAAAAACGAACTCACAGGATCGCTCAGGATCGACGATTGTCGGTCGGCTTGACAAAAATGACTCCGGTCGGAA
>JAYVNW010000620.1:0-3171 GCA_043758225.1 Candidatus Kuenenia sp.
GCAGAGAATCACGACAGCCAATTGAACGCGGTGCGATAACTCCGCCATGCGGCATTGGCGGTCGGCGAGTTTCAGCTGATGGTTACGCATCGTTGCGGAAATTTCGAACGACATCGATTTTAGAAAGTTCGCAGCGAACTCCGCGTGCTTTCGCATCGCTGGTGCAAGTTTTGGCCATGGTCCGCTGCCGGATGACTGCAGCTTGTGGCCAATAAACCATTTCGTGTAGTCCCACAACGGTCCACGAAGTGCCCAGGCGTGAAGAGGATTCATCAGGTTCGGCTGGCGAATATTATTTGTCTGCAATGCTTTGCCAATCGGCTCGTAGTAACGACGACCGTGCTGCTTGACGAGCGACTTGAACAGCGCCAGACCGAGCATTTCGCCTTCGCCTTCGTAGATGCATGGAGCCAGAAACTCGTGAACGTTGTCACCGAAGAGATGGCCATGCAGGAACGAACGACCTCCCAGAGTTTTCATATGCAGTTCAATGGCCGCGTGTTTCTGTGCTTCACTGCCGAAGACTTTGGCAACGACGCATTCCAGTTCGCCGCGAAACCCCTGGTCAAGCAAACCAGCACACCATTCGCTCAGCGCGTCGCAGGCGGTGATCAAGCCTGCCATTTCGCCGATCCGCCGCTGAACCAATTCACGTTTGGCAATCAGTTCGCCATAGGTGCGACGAAACTGAGCCCACGGAATCATATCCGCCAGCATCATGCGCATCGTCCCAGCTGCATTCGCGCAGAGAGCGATCCGGCCGCGATTCAGCCCGTGGTAGGCCACCGTTAAGCCGTCGCCGTCGTTGGGAATCAGTCGATTCGCGACCGGCACACGGAAGTTGCGAAAAATGATGCCGTGGTTGTGAGCGTGCTTCAATGCGTGAAGACCGTAGTTCTTCAATTGAAAATGTTCGTTCTCTTCCGGCGGCAGTTCTGCAATCAACACGGCGGGTACGTGATCAATCAGACAAACGACGCCAATCATACGGCCGGGGCGAACGTTCGTAATGAACAGCTTCTCTCCGTTGATCAGGTAGTCATTGCCATCACGCGTCGCTGTGGTGCGGAGCGCGGTGAGGTCGGAGCCGGCGCAGGGTTCGGTGAGGGCAAATGCGGATAGCTTCTTACCGCTGGCGAGCAACGGCAGGAGTCTTGCTTTTTGTTCGGTGGAACCGAAGGTGGTCACCGGATCGACAGCCCCGATACAGCCATGCACAGACGCAAGTCCGGCGATGGTCGGATCGAGCATCGCCATTTGCGTGATAAACTGCGAGAACTGAGTAAACGTCGCGCCGCTACCCCCGAATTTGGGATCAATCAAGAGTCCCCAATATCCAGCGGCCGCCAGCTCATTGAGAACCGGCTCACGAATTTTGCGATTGTCGTCTAACAGTGTTCCAGATTCTTTGTGGTGACGTACAACTTCGAGTGAGTCCTGCATAACTCGGGCGGCAGTGGCGTTGGGTTTTGCTGCGACTGCTTCGGAATGGTGAAACAAGTCGATGGGTGTCTGCTTTTCCCAGACTGCGCGATGAATCGGACTGTTGACTGTTTGATATCGTTCGGCGAACAGGTCTTCAACGCGATCATCGGCAGAGTCCAGAGCACCCATGCGGCGAACTTCATCGGCAGACTTGCCGCCCATTTTCAGGGCTTCTTCGGCGAACGATGTTTGATGTATCGCTGGTTTTTTTTCGGGTTCGATAGTTGTGGACATTGTGCGATTCCTTGTTGAAATCAATTGCAGGCCAGACCGAACTATTTCGTACGACGGGTCTCCAGACCCGTCAGGATATTTTCAAATCAGGACGGGACTGGAGTCCTGTCCTACGGTCGTTTTCTTTCCAAACCATTCGCATGGTTCAAATCGTGGTCCGAGCGTTTTAGCGAGGTCGGCAAGGATCTGACGCACGGTGTCGTGGCCCCATGTTTCTGCAAGCCGCAAGGGTCCACCGCGAAACGGCGGGAAGCCAGTTCCCAGAACCATCCCCAGATCGACCATCCATGATTCGCTGACAATTCCTGCCTGCAAGGTTTGGGCGGCCGCGTTGATCAGCGAACCCACCATTCGCAATTGAATGCCGCTGAATGTTTCGTCGCCGATGCGTCGCGATGAGATCCGGGGCGTGACTGATGGTGACGTGATCCCAGGATCTGCGACTTCACCACGACGACCTTTAGAATACGTGTAGAAACCGCTGCCGGTTTTTTGCCCTTTGATTCCGCGACGAACGAGTCCATTCAGGAAATCGGATGTTGGGCTCGCGTCAACGTCGAGAATCGCCAGCGTTCCGGCGACATCAGCGGCGATATCCAGACCAACCGTATCCATCAGTTCAAGCGGTCCCATCGGCATGCCGAAGCGTTTGGCCTCGCGATCCACTTCGCTGACCGGCACACCATCCAGAACTAATCGTACGGCTTCATCAAGGTATGAGAATAGAACTCGGTTCACCAGAAATCCAGGGCCCTCGGCGACCACCACTGGAGTTTTTCCCAGGGATCGAGTGAATTCCAAAAGTGTTTCCAGAGTTTCTGGTGACGTGTCACGAGCTTTCACAACTTCCACCAGCGGCATCTTGTGAACCGGATTGAAGAAGTGCAGACCGGCGATACGATCGGCCCGCTTTGTGACACTCGCCATGTCTGTGATCGAAAGCGCGGAAGTGTTTGATGCGAAGATCGTTCGTTCAGGCAGATGCGCATCGAGATCCCTGAAGAGTGATTGTTTCACATTCAGTTTTTCAACAATTGCTTCGATCACCAGATCCGCGTCACATACAGGTGTCCATTCCGTCGTGACTGTAAATGCATTACGGGCCGCCGCGGCTTTGCCTGAATCGATGGCACCTTTTTTCTCGGCGGCGTTGAGCAGATCCAGGACTCGCTTTCCACCGGCAACAGCCAGCTCCGAATTTAGTTCACGCAACACGACGCGGTAACCTCGCGTGAGCGCTAGTTGTGCGATGCCAGCCCCCATTGTTCCGCCGCCGATGACGGCGATCGTTTCAATCGGTGCGTGATTGTTGTGTGTGGCTGGAAGCCATGTCGAAACCTTGCGAGCACGTTCGCGTTGCGAGAACAGTTCCAGCAAATTGCGTGTTGTCGGATGAAACAAAATGCTGCAAAATTGAGTTCGTTCTTCCCTCAGACCTGCATCAAGTCCCTT
>JAYVNW010000621.1:0-4650 GCA_043758225.1 Candidatus Kuenenia sp.
TGAGCGTATTTGCTGCGAAAGATGCAATCGTCCGAAGATGATCTTGCGAATGTCAATTTAGCCTTGGCACGATTGAGACACGCTGTAAGGATTGGTGTGGTCATTGAAATTGGAGTGTGTCATTGCATCGATACACTTCAGTGCATTTGATCATGCATGTGGTCATGATCGTGCATGTGATCATGGTCATGCATGTGATCATGGTCATGGGAATGTTGGTCATGGGAATGTTGGTCACGCTTTGTTGGCGTTAGCGACGTAGTCGCAGCGGTGTTAGCACTGAGTGCAAATGCCGATTCTGCCGCGCGATAGATGTCGCGGAGCGTGACGCCGGTCTCGCGTGACAAGCGAGCGCAGTCTTCGAACTCAGGGGAGAACGTCGGTTGCAGGCCAGTCCGCCAGGCTCGCTTGCCTTTCACTTTGCCCCAGGGTGTCGCCACTTCCACGATGTCGCGTTGCTGGATGCTGCGCTGGATCTGCAGGCGGCGGATGCCCAGAGTGCCGGTTTCCTTGAAGAGGATTTCTTCGCAGCATGCGACAAGGTCAGGACGACAGAGAACGCTCAGTAGAACTGCGGGACGATCTTTTTTCATCTGGATTGGCGTGACAAATACATCCAGCGCGCCGGCGGATTGCAATCGTTCGCGAACGTGGCCAATGGTTTCGCCTGGCACGTCGTCCAGATTTGTTTCCAGCATGACGACGTGTTCGGTGTCAACAGAGACTGATGCAGTGCCAATGAAAATTCGCAGGACGTTGGCGCGTTCAGGGAATGTTTTTGTGCCGCAACCGCAGCCGATCGCTTCGATCGTCATCGCAGGCATAGAACCGAAACTGTCGGCTAGAGTCTTAACAATCGCGGCGCCAGTTGGTGTCGTCAGTTCGGCCTCAATCGGAATGTCGGCCAGTGGAATTCCTTTGAGAATCTCAGCCGTCCCTGGAGCGGGAACAGGACAAATACCATGATCGATGTTCACAAACCCGCGACCCGTCGGAACGGCATTGCAGACGACTCGATCGATGTCCAGCAAATCGAAGGCAACCGCAACGCCGACGATGTCTACTATGGAATCGATCGCGCCGACTTCATGGAAGTGGATTTTTCCCACGGTCGAACCGTGAACGCGGGCTTCCGCCTCAGCTACGGCAAGAAACATTTGCAGCGCCAGTTGTCTTTGTCGCGCGGTAAGATCAGCGGCTTGTTCAACGATGCGGCGAACATCTGTGAAGTGCCGGTGAGCGTGCTGTTCGGGATGATCGACGAGCGCATGCAGCGATCGAAAGCCGCCTTTGATGACAGTTTCGACGCGAAGGACGACATCAGGCAGATTCAGTGAAGCAATCGCTTTTCGGATGACGGCAACATCAGCACCTGCATCGATCAGTGCAGCGAGAGTCATGTCGCCACTGATTCCTGTGGCACATTCGAACCAGGCAATTCGCATCTTCCACTTTCCCTACAGTCGTTACTCTTTCTTCGCTGCACCCATGGCGCGGATGCGATCCAATGGTGAACCGGTCATTGGAGCCAATGCTTTTAGAGCAGCCGGTGCCGGCTTTTCTGCAGGTGCCGTCGGAACTTCAGGAGCAGGGGCTTCTGCGGCAGGAGCGGCTGGTTTGGCGGCCGCACGAATTTTGTCGAGCGGTGAGCCACCAGCGGCAGGCGTGGCTGCTGCTGGTTTCGCACCAGCGGCGCGGATCTTGTCGAGTGGTGAGCCGCCAGCGGTTGGCGCGGCCGCAGCAGGTTTGGCACTGGCCGCGCGGATTTTGTCGAGCGGAGAACCACCGCCAGTGGCTGGAGCGGGTGCCGGAGCTGCCTTGGCCGCCGGCTTTTCGGCGTGCACTGCGGCCTTCTTCGGCTGCGGAGCATCAACCATTTTCAGATAACTTGTGTCAATATCGTACCAACCGATATCGACAGGACCATCGAACTCCACCAGAGCACGGCAGCTCATGTTGACCGTTTTCACTTTCCCGGTCAGGTTGGCGAAACGTTTCAACTCCGGCGCATTGGCGGCGACAACAACCCATTTATCTGTCAGTTCTTTTTTCAGCCGTTCAGCTTTTTCAATGGTCGACACGGTTCGTTGTTCCTGAGTTTGTGACGCATGGGGGATCGAAAATTCAGCTGCTGGATATTGTGAGCCAACTTCAGGACTCTTTCAAGCGGTGTCATTGCCGCAGTTTGGCACTCTCGACGGTAGGATGCCGAAGGATTCCAGCGTAGATTCTGAAGAACATGCCATCTGACGCCGATGCGTCCTACTCAAAATACCATTCGTCCCTGAAATCTGTTTTCAGTTGTCCTTATTCGGCAACTGGTCGAAACTCGGCATCGAAGTATTGCAATGGCACTGGTACTCCCCAAGAACATGACGTTGGAATAGCTGTACGTTTGTCGGCTGTTGGAAAGAGCCGCAGGAGCATTCGCTTTGGTCCGACTAACTTGCTGCTGTCAATGAATCCAAAAAAGTATGCCACATTGGCGTGTCGGGAATTGAATGTCTCCGGGCGTGCGGTTACTGCGGACTGTTGTCTTAATTCTTCCGGCACGAAAGACTGAATCTCTGGATCGTCATACTGCAAAAATACTTGCATTTGAAGTTGTTCTGTAGGACCAACCTGGTCCACGATACACACGTCCAAGTGCCAATGCTGACGTTCTTGAACGGTGCGTCCAGCTAAGTCGATCCCTTCTAAATGAACAGACTCGATCTCTAGTTCAACGAAGATCGGCACCAATCCATTAACGCCAGGTGAACGTGGATGCTCGCCGAAAGGTGATCCATCCAGTGCCATGATTCGGACGGTACACGGTAATGGCGGCTGCACAGCGGGAGGCTTAGCGCCGCAGCCGAGAGTTGTAAGGAAAACACTGCATAATAGAGGCACACGCATCGTTGGAACTCCGTTCTGTAGTCTGTCGATGGTGGGTTGGCGGAAAATCTGTACCAGCGTCGTCGCAGTCTTGGTTCTCGTATCACCAATCCCCGGACGTGGCAATGCCATCACTTCGGCTGCCGACACTACGCCAAACTCGAATATCTACTGTGTTCGCAACAAATCTCACACTGCCGTCGCAGAGTAGCAATGACACACCGCCAGCATGCAAACTTGTTGGCGGCACTAAAGGCGTATTATCCGACGCGGATTCCAGATTACCATTGAAACACGGAGGTCGATTTGGAGTCGTCAAATGATTAAACCCCGGAAACCAGACGGCAAAGATACTACTCGTACCCACTGAAGCGGGATATTGGGTCGTTCGCTCCTGATCACAACGCCTTACTAACTCGTCTTCACCGCCTGGCACCCCAAAGTATGGTTCGCGAATGTACCACAAATAGCGTGTCGGTTCTTGTGCAAGCTGAGATTCCGAAAGCAAACTCACAAAGCTTCCGGCACACAATCGCTCAGAAAACAACGACGTATTTGACAAGCCGTCCGAGATTTCTCGTAGTGGTCGTCCCCGTAAAGAGTGGATCAAAATACCATCATAGTCCATGGTCTCATCCCAGAAGCTGCTTCCGGAACTCAAGTGGTAATTGACTTCTCCCTGGTCCCGATGAGTCAGCGGATCACTCGGACAAATCATTACGGGAGGCGAAACGACTCCGTTTCCGCCCTCTAAATATGGTAACAAATCCGAGAACGCTCTGGGGCCACACGGAAGAATTCGGTGGGCCCCTTCGAAACTGCTGCTTGCCACGCCTAGTTGACGTAGATGCGACTTGCACTGAAGCAAACGAGCAGCTTCACGAGATCGCTGAACCGCAGGCAGAATGAGTGCGGCCAAAACGCCAATAATTGACAGAGAAACCAGCACTTCAGTAATCGAAATACCACGCCGCATAACGAACCTTCGATCATCGTCACAAAGTGGTTTGGAGACACATCCAATTCTGGAGTGGATAAACAACTTCTGCGACCACACACCAGGAGGTAGCGACTTTCCAATAGCGCAAGAAAACCAAAGCTTTGCTTGACTTATCGCTTTGATGCTTCATCAAACACAAAGCAGCTTCACTACGGAGTGATGGGGCCCAACGTTCGGAAATAGGTCTTATTGGGGAATTGCGGATCTCCGCCAAGATTGCGGAAAACGTTGTACGTGAAAGTGCCTGAACCTTTAACATATGTCTGTGTATTGGAATAGGAATACATGGTGTATTGATAAAAGCTGCCACCCATCGTGGGATATGGAATGTTTACAACTCCAACGAGGTCGTAACCTACTGAACCGACGAGTTGGGATTGTACCTGGTTCTGGACCATGATCAGCCTGAAAATATCTGCTCCAAAAACTGCAGGCGATCCAAAGCTGTCTTCTACTGGGGTTGTGTAGGTAACTAAATCTTCTGCGTTTGCACATTCAGATACCAAGCCCAGAACTGCCAGAATGACACAAAGTGTAAGAAATCGAACATTGTTGGTTCTTTCCATTAGGTATAGTGGGAGTTTTTCGGCGAGTCAACACCATCTGATGTTAAGTCAGATGCAATTTACCCCCCCCGCCTATATTGCAAACAACCTCCGGTACGTTTTGCCGATAAGTTCCTACAAAGTTCTTGAAATGACAAGTGCATGCTTGAAGAGCAAACAAAAGGAGTAAGCTACCAAAGAATGGCACAAGTGGAGCGATAAATCCTG
>JAYVNW010000622.1:0-7894 GCA_043758225.1 Candidatus Kuenenia sp.
ACGATGCGTTCGCGAGTCGATGCCATATTGACATGCGAAGCTGCGATCGAATGTCTCGAAGCCGAGGACGTGTTTGGGAAGAACTTTGGGGAACTTCTCTTCTCCGACGTGCGAGCATTGACCAAGGCAATCAAGACTGCGGATGCCGCCCTGAGATTGAAAGACGCATCGACCTGAATCTCATTCTTGCGGGGGCCGCTGTTAGTCGGCACGAGCGACGAGTTCGGATACTGACAATTGAAAATCCGGGAGGACATCCTCACCGTCAAGGACGCCATCGCGGGCCATGTAAGTAGATTCGCCCGCACTGCGATGACAGACTGCGTCGCAGGATTTGGGATTGATGTACCAGATCATTCGCACGCCGGCTTGTTGATAGACCTTCAGTTTGGCCGCCGTCTCGTCGTCTGTGTTTCCGTCAGAAAGTACTTCAATGATCAGGTGCGGTATAATCGCCGGGATTCGACGACGCGGAGGTGACTGTTGCGGCCAGCGCTGCCAACTCACAAACGACACATCAGGAATCCTGACCAAGCCCGGCAGGAAATGCAGTGTGCCGTCAGGTCCAAGAACTTTATCAAGATTATGTAACTCCAGGTAAACGTTGATCCGGGTGATAATCATTTCTACTGCGGCGGAGCTGCGTTCGTGTGGCGAGCCAGCAGTAACTGTGCCTTGCACTTTAAGGGAACGACAAAGCGTGAAGTCCGAAACGCTGCGTGACTTTGAATTCGCATTGCCACCGCTGGCGGAGCAGCGGCGGATTGTGGTGAAGCTGGAGGAACTGTTGGGGGGAAGGTGTCGTCGAGCCAGCAGCGTCTGGCGCGCCAAACCACTGTGTGTGAATTACTTTTGCCAGGCCGTCAAATTACAAGGTCGTGGGCATTGCCATAGCGAGTCTAAGCACGGCGGTGATCTTTGAAGATTCACATGGTCTCACTTTTTTCGCGCTGCCTACCCCCGCTGCGGAAAAGTAGACCAGTGGAAAATGATTTCAGGGGGGAGACGCCAGACGATTTGCCGCTAGCCTTGGAACCGGTCCAAAATCAACTTCTCGATCCAGAATGCTGGCAAGTTTCTTTCGGTTGACTTTCCCGTCGGCGGAGCAACGGGTGTACTATACGCCCGTCGCTCAGCGGACGGGATTTTCATCGGTGGCAGAACGGAATCAGGACTCGGGCAAATTAACGAAACTCTTTTATGGACCCTTTCAGCGGTCTTCGTAGCGCTCCTTTGTGGCACACTTGTGCGGATTGTCGCGCTGAAGGGCGGATCGGAGAGTCTCGTTCACTCACGGCTTGGCAGTTTGCGAACTAGGTGGATACTCGCAGGGCTCGTGGCCATTGCGGTGGTATCGGGTCGCGTCGGAATTGCCATGCTGCTGGGCACGGCGGGAGTGTTGGGACTTCGAGAATTCGCAGGCCTCGTGGGATGGTCGAATGTGGGCAGGCCAACGGCGGTACTCATCTTTGCGTTCGTCCCGTTGTATTACATTGTGGCCGTCGCAGGTCAGCACGAAATCGTGCGACTGTTGGCACCGGCGGTCTTCCTTGTGTCGGTAGGTGGCCTGCGGTCCTGGTTGGGCCTGATTGAAGGTTACATCCGAACAACCGCAGCGATGTTCTGGGGATTGATGCTGTTCGTCTACGGACTTTCACACGCGTACCTGCTGCTGGAACTTTCGGGAACCCCAGAGCCTCCAGTTGGGCCCTGTGGTTGGTTCCTGTTTCTGATCCTGCTCACCGAGACGAATGACATCATGCAGGCCATCATTGGCCGCCGTCTGGGGAAACGCAGAATTACGCCTCGCGTCTCTCCTAACAAGTCGCTGGAAGGACTTCTGGGCGGTTTGAGTGTTACAATTGCGATGGCGATCCTGACGGCGTCAACTCTGACGAACTGGACTCACGATCGTTCTCCCGGTCAGTGGATCATGATTTCGGCGACAGCAGGCGCGTTGATTTCTCTGTTTGGCTTTCTGGGGGACATCAATATGTCCGGTATCAAACGCGATGCAGGAGTGAAAGATGGAAGTGCGTTGCTTCTCGGGCAGGGAGGGATGATTGACCGCATTGACAGCCTGACGTTCACCGCGCCGGTGTTCTACTATTTCGTACGTCTTGCAAACTCGCATATTGTTTCCGGACAATTCTGAAAGGCCGAAAACCGTTGAACTCGAAGACTGAAAGACCTGAAATATCTTCTGATCCGGACATCGACCAGCCGTTTCGACACCGCATTGTTACGATACCAAACATCATCTGTCTGATTCGCTTTTTCGGTTCGATCGGAATGCTGTGGCTGGCATATGTGAATGAAGCCCGGTCATTCGCGATGGTCTTTACCCTGATGAGCCTCAGCGACTGGATTGACGGACGACTCGCCCGCTGGTTGAATCAGAGGTCTGATTTCGGCGCGAGGCTTGACAGTTTCGTCGATTCGGCACTTTATACCTGTCTGTTCATTGGTATGTTTTGGCTGCGCTGGGACGTTTTAAGGGCTGAGGCTCCATGGTGGGTGCTGGCGTGCCTGAGCTATATCTTGACGACTGCTGCTGGCCTTTGGAAATATGGTAAGATACCAAGCTATCACACATATGGTGCAAAGACGACTCAGTGGTTGATGCTGGCGGGGGCTGTGTGTCTGCTGCTCGACTTTTCAGTGTGGCCCTTTCGAGTGTCGATGCTTGGCACAATTCTGACAAATCTGGAAGCGACCGCGATCACATGGTACTTGAAGGAATGGCGAGCCGATGTACTAACGTTACTGCACGTCCTGCCGCAAACAATTAATACGAATCAAACGGAACACAAATCTTGAAGAGGTGAAGCACTTGAGTGGTCTGTTGCAGAACGCTGTCTCTGCCGACGAGGACGTCGCTGGCTTGCGGTCGCGAATGAATGTCTCTATTCATGCTCTACGGCAACGTCAATGCGTGAGAGATAAGATGCTGGCCAGTCGTCGACTGGAGACTGATGAGCCGTTAGTAGTTGTCCCGAAATGATATGCGGGTTAGCAAAAAGTATGATGGACTTCCAGTCTTTCATTTTGTAGCGGCCGGGAGCTGGCGCGGTTTTGGAATCATTCCCTGCGGAGGCTACCGATTACGAAGACGAATTGAGCACTTCAATGCTCGCAAGCGTTTTGAAAGTCAGTTGGCGACTCATCGACGTTTGGATCAGACTAAACCTGTGGAGCAACGTTGCCAGGCCGGACTCGTGATGTCCGGCCGACTCAAACCCTGTGATTGTCCGGAATTTGCCACCACATCTACCCCGGATTCGTTTCTCGGTTCACCCATGGTCTCGTCAGAAGGAGCGTGTGCCGCCTATTTCAGATATCACTCGCCCGTGAGTAACCATGTTCCCGGACCGGCAATTCTCGATGGTCATACGGTCTCGCCGCTGTACTTTCCCGGCGGCGATATTGGTTCGATGTCGGTGTACAGAACCGTCAATGATCTTGCGGTTTCCGGCTGTTTCGGTGATCGCCTCGGATCATGCCGATGCCGCGTTGGTTGCTCTCAGGAGAATTTCCGGATGTGAATCCGCAGCCATCATCGGCATCGAAACATTTACTGGCATCGAAACGCATATAACGCATTTTCCGTACGAATCAACATCAGACCGTCGTCGATCACGGGTGTGGCCAGAACGCGTTCTTTCAAATCGTGGCTGCCGACGATGCTCCAGTCGCGCCCGGCTTTTAGAATCGTGACGACTCCGCCTTCGTTAATCAGGTACACTTTGCCGTCACCAGCCACAACGGAGGCATAGTAGTTGCCACCACCGGGCAAGCGTGCTTGTTTCAACATCTCGCCGTTGGCTGCATCAAGACTCGTAAGAATTCCGCCGTCTTTCACCATGTAAAGCACACCATCATAAACCACGGAACTCGGCACCGTCGGCAGACCGCGCTGATACCTCCAGTTGGTGCTTTCCGCAGGCAGTGCCCCGGCAGTCCCAGGACGAACTGCAGCTGCCATGTTCTGAGCACGCTCAAACACATGTGCATGCTTTTCCCATTCCTGCTGATCAAGCCGCTGGTTCTGGCTGAGATCAATCCGGAAGAAGCGTTCCAGAATCGGATTGCCTTCCGGAAGCTCGTCCTTTCCGATTTCGCGGTCACTGTTTTTGTCGAAGGACATCAACGCCGTCGGAAACGGTTCCATACGAATGCGATCGTCCGAATCACCGCCAGGAGTCCACGTGGCGAAATAGATTTTGCCGTTCACAACGACCGGAGTACTGTCGACAATGCGAGACAAACCGTCGAACCACCAAAGCTTCTTTCCGTCGCCTGGATCATAAGCGGCCAATTGGCGGGACCCTGCCAGAAGTATCTCGGTACGCCCGTTATTGTCGAACACAACCGGCGTGGAATAGCTGCGGGTGGCCTCTTCACGCACCGTCTTCCAGACGACTTCGCCGGTGTTCTGATTGAGCGCGATCAGAAAACTGTCGATGTCGTGGTCCTCGCTAAGAATGACTTTGTCACCAACCAGCACTGGGGAACTCGAAGCACCGAATTCGTCCTGAAAGGGGCCCATAGGGCGTTCCCACAACAGATTTCCATTCAGATCGTAGCACAGTAATCCGTAGCTGCCGAAGAATGAAAACACCTGTGTTCCATTACAGGCCGGTGTCGATGCGGCCGGGCTTCCGACGGCGTGAAAGGCTTCCAGCGTCTTCGCGGGAGCGACTTGCTTCCAGCGAACTTGCCCGGTCGTGCGATCGAGTGCCACGGTGGCCAGCTCTTTCGACTCTGCCACATACGTTGTCACGAAGATCGAATCTCCGCAGAGACACGGCGTCGAAATCCCAGGTGGCAATTCGAGTCGCCATAATCGTTCTTCACCTTCATCAAATTCGGTCGGCAACACCATCCCTTCCGGAGCCAACCCGTGATCACGCCGAAACCACGAAACTTCATCACTCGCATGCAAAACGGCCGCTTGCACAAACATTAAAGAAAATGCAATGAGGCAAATAAATGAAGCGGGGCGAATCTGTGAACGACACATAGTGGAATCCCTGTTGGAAGTGAGGCAGGTCGAAAAGTGTAGCCGGGAATTGCAAAAGAAGGAGTGTACGGAGCTTTATCATCTGTACTGTCCGCGATCGCATAAATGACTAAGAACGCCTGACAAGACCGGAACGGGCTCCCGGCTCTTCGAAAAACCCCCGAAGAATTTGATACCGGCAGGGGGCCTGTCCCGGTCTTGTCAGTGCCTTGAGTTTAATCGAGAAGAATCATGTATATGACAAAATAATTGGCTGCACGTGACGATCGAGCGGATCGTAACGAAGTGTTTTGACAGCGAAGGCGAAACGGCTGTTAAATCTGTGACGGCAGATGCTATGCGGAATAACGAGACTTTTCGCGACAGTTCGCGCAGACTGAACGCACGGTCTCCTGAATTTCGATGTGCAGTTAGTGATGCGCAAACCAAACGAACGGATTCGTTCCAGATTCATTGCAACTCACCAGGTATCTCCGCCGGGAAAGGAATCTCATGCGTGCCTTCTTCTATGTCATATTCGCCTGCATTGGCGTTTCTGCATTGTCGGGCTGCCATTGCTTTCGGTGTACGGACACCGTGATGGATCACATTGATGATCTCACGACAAAAAATGACTATCACCGCGGATTAGATCATCTTTATTGCGAAAAGCTGGATGTGACCCGCTGGTGTATGCATGGACCATGCGTCGGAAACAACTGCCGTTGAGATTCGGCGAAATCTACAGGTCAAGACTGCGGCCGGGGCAATGAATCGTAATTGGTTGCGACATTCGTGCCTGAAAATCCGCTGCGACCGGCGTTACTTAACATTTGGCCTCAATGGAATCTACCGCTGATTCCGATAGTTCCGGTCAGGGGATTGTGTGTCGTCTGACTTCCGGGGGGCCGGTCTAAGAGGCACACAAAACTGCATGTTATTGATTCAGTCGAACTCCGACCGCGAGCAGTTGCTGTTCGCAGGGGGGCCGGAGTTCGATTCGCGATACGCATGCAGTTGCGAGTTGATTGGGGGGATCATGCACATCAGGATATGCCGCGTTGCGCCTTTTGAACCACAATACGTCATACTCACTGACGGCAGAAAAAATGCACCATTGACCTTCAACCTCGTTCAATCTGATGTCGTTTTCGCGAACACCGCACCGGCTGCCAGACGCCTCCGACTTTCACAAGTTCTGGCGTTGAGCTTGGCGACATTGGTTTTCAGCGTCGCCAGTTCCTGTTGCTCCGGCGATCAACTGAAAGAGCTTGCTGAAAAGGCCGGCATCAAAGTTCTGGCCGACGGTGAATCTTCACAAGCTGCAGAAGACCAGGCTCGCAATGCGATTCCACTGAATGCAATGACGCCGCGGAATCGCCAGCGGGCTCAGGTGATTATCAAAGAACGCAGTCAATTCCGTCGGCTGCCGTCACTTCAGTACACCATTGATGAACCAATGTTTCGTTATCTACTGAAGCATCCGGACGTCGCAGTGAGCACGTGGAGAGTGATGGGGATTTCGCGATTCGAAATGTGGCAAACCGGCGAAAGTGAATTTGAAGCTCAGGCAATTGACGGCTCTGAAGGTATCGCTGATATCCTTTATCAGGACAATAGCCAGATGGTCTTCATCTGTCAGGGAAGCTATCACAATCCGCTGCTGCCGCGTGCCATGGAAGCGGCAGCACTGATTTGGTTTCGAGCGGTCTACACGCCAAATCCGGACGGTTCACAAACGGTGAAGCAAAAGGCTGATGTATTCGTGCGATTTCCTTCCAGCGGCGTTTCGGCGATTGCAAAAGTGCTGACACCCGTGCTTCATACACTGATGGATCGCAATCTGTTTGAGGTCTCGCTGTATGGCAGCATGATGTCTCGAGCCGTACGCGATGAACCAGACTGGGTGATTCAGGTTGCTCAGCAGATGGAAGGTGTACTTCCCCAACGTAAAAACGAACTGATCGAGGTCGCCAGAATTCCTCGCGGAGTTGGAAGTAATGGGCGAGTGAGCAATTCATCGATACCCGCTGCTGATCGGAAGCTGATTCAGTCTCCGGAGTTGTTGTTTCTTGATCCGCCAGATGAAAAAGTGATTTCATCCACATCTCGTTCTGTAATGCTGAGTGACGGCATCTCTGTATCGGCACCAATTTCAACAGCAACCGCAACGACATCAGGAAGCAAACAGATACCTGTGCGAACTGCATCCAGTTCCGAGGCTGGGAATCTGATGTTGATTACGACGCCTGCCAGATCTTCGAAGCCCGACACTTTAAAGCCCGCCCTCAGCGTCCCTTTCACGAATATTGTCAGTAAACGCTCCGACGACGGTTTTAGACTGCAGCCCGTCGTCGTGCCACCGACTGGATCGACCGCAACCGGTCCAGTCGGCAGCGTCCCTATCGGCTCTGCAAAATAGAGCAGTTATCTGTTCTGCGAGCAGCCCTCGAAAACCTACCGGTAGCCACCTTCGCCAGACAATGGGAAAAATTGGTTATCCCACGGGTCTGGCGAAGGCGGCTTTAGGCCACTTTGATCACCGCTTTAAAAACATTTCATCAACGTTAAGCAGGACATTGCAGACGACCGTCATTGCGGCCGCGTTGATCGAATCCATTCCTTCGGGCAAAGCCCCCAGCGGATCGGTCGCGAGTTTCATGGCATTCTCAGGCTGAGTCGCAAGTTCTTCATGCGTGTCGTTGAATAACGCGACAAGTGCTGACAACTCAGGCTCCGAAGGATCCCGCAGCAGACACCGCTTGAAGCCCTCTGCGATTTGGTCTTTGGTGGCCCCTTCGTGCTTCAGCAGCGTTCGAGCCAGAGATTGCGCGGCTTCCACGTAGACTGGATCATTCATCGTCACCAAAGCCTGCAACGGCGTATTCGTTT
>JAYVNW010000623.1:0-1946 GCA_043758225.1 Candidatus Kuenenia sp.
CCGTATCGCATCACGGAACGCGGGATTGAGTTTTAGTTCCCGACAATTCATTGCAAAACATTGCACGAATTGTCGCCGCATGACTACAATCCGTTATCCCGATGTCCGGGATCTGGAGCGAGGCGATGGAATTCGACCGACATTCTGACCCCAGGTTTGACGGATGGCGCCTGTGTCGCGGTCCGGCAAACTGGTTCACATTTCTGTGCCCCGATTCCATCGAAGTTCGACAGACCCAGACGGTCATCGAATTGCGGATGAAGGAAGAGCCGTCGGAGGCACTGAAAGGACGTTCGAAAACGACGACGACACCCCAGTCAATTGGTTCAGAACAGCCGCACGTGCTTTCGATCGTAACTTGGTGGGACGACACCAATCATGACGCTCAACGCAGAAATTCTCCAGACTTGTCTGTTCTGTTTCCGCAGGTGCTGTCACTGCAGCCGGAAAGTCGGCTCGACATTCCGGCGGTGAATGAATCATGGTCCGGGACATCACGGCGACTGAAGTCGGCCTGCTGGCTGGCAAGAATCTTCGGCCGCAGATCTTCGTTTGAATGGCGGCTCTGGACCGTCCGACATGAAAAGCTCATGATTGTCGCGACAGTACAATCTCCCGATCGTCGTCCGCTCAACGTTGAGTTCCTTCAGTTCTGCGAATTGATTCTTTCGACGCTGGAACTGGCAGACCAGCCCGCATGGCCGCCTGACGTATTCTTGAAACAAGTGATCGATGTGGCGCGTCATCACTTTCCACTCCTGCACGCATCAGCGTCGCGAGGATTTTCTCTTAGACTTGGACAATCAGAAATCAGCCTGTCCAACTTCTATCGTATGTACCTGCAACAGCCGGAAAACTTCCGTCGCATTGTTGTACCGGGGCTGGCAACAGTGGTTCGATTGCAGGAACTTGGTCCCGATCAATTGGCACCGTCGCTGGAGCGGGTAAAAGAACGAATCCTGCCGATCCTCGCTGCGGAAGATGATGCACGTTCTGATGAGCGTGTACAAATGCCATGGGTTGGAGGATTGAATGTTGGTTATGTCGTTGATGAAGATGACTCCTATCGGTACGTGCATCAGCGGATGATTGAGGCGTGGGATTTGTCGCCTGACGATCTGCACGATCTGGCATTAAGCAATCTTCGGCGATACTCAGCGACACATCCTCTGGAAGTCACGATGGTTGGCGACGACGAAGATCCACGACTTTTGATGCCCGTCAAGCCAGATGCCTACAACTGTTCACGTGTGCTGGATCCGGATTTTCATGTTCAGCTGCGAGAGTTGTTCGGACCGGAATTGATCATCGGCGTTCCTAACCGGGATTTTTTTGTGGCGGCAACATTGAAAGATCCGGATCTGATTACACAGATTCGTAAGCGAGTCAACGAAGACTTTGCCACGATGCATCATCCCCTCACGAAACGACTGCTTGTCATCTCCGCCGATGGCGTCAGTGAATACTGTGGACCGTAGCGAAGACAGCACCCCATTGCGAGTTGCATTTATTGGAGGTGGATCTGGAGGGCACTTGTTTCCGGCAATTGCCGTCGCACGCGAACTCCTGACCGCTGATGCAGCCTGCAGTTTTTTGTTTCTGACGAGTGACCGACACGTTGATCGCCAGGTTTTGGATAATTCAGGGTTGCCCGATGCGGCAATTCAGATCGAACCGTATGCCTCAATGTCTTCGCGGCACGTCGTCTTCCGTTCTGTGCTGCGGCTTCGTTCTCTGTGGCTGTCCCTGCGGAAGGCAAGACATCATTTAGAAAGGTTTCAGCCAGACATCGTTGTCGGGCTGGGAGCGCTGGCCAGTGTGCCGGGCGTCATTGCTGCCAGTCGCATGAAGTTTCCCATCGTTTTGCTGGAACAGAATTCTCTGCCTGGCAAAGCCACTCGCGTTTTGGCCCGACGAGCAAAACTCACACTATTCGGATTGCAGTG
>JAYVNW010000624.1:0-5285 GCA_043758225.1 Candidatus Kuenenia sp.
TCAGCAGAATTCTGAAATCCCAGCGAGAACCGCACTGAAGACTTACAGATTTCAGGATCAATGCCCATGGCCAGCAACGACGGTGCGGCTTGAGCCGAACCGCTGGCACACGTGCTTCCCAGCGAACACGCCACACCTGCCAAATGCAGATTCACCAACATTGCTTCGCCAGGAATCCCGGGAAACGCGATGCTCAAAGTATTCGTCAGTCGTTCCGCTTGGTCTCCATGCACAACAACGGGACTGCAGCGTCGGATCAGGTCCTGCTGCAGTTGATCTCGCAACGCACGAATTCTGGCCGAGCGATTTTCTGCATCCGATGACCAGAGTTGCAACGCCTTTGCCATGCCTGCGATCAATGGAACGGGCTCTGTTCCCGCGCGACGGCCATGTTCCTGATGTCCGCCTTCCAGCAAGGGCGGAATCTTGACTCCTCGTTTTAACAGCAACGCCCCTACCCCGCGCGGGCCGTTAAATTTATGCGCGCCGAAGGCCAACGCCGTGGCACCCAACGCTTCGAAATCCACGGGAGTTTTACCGACAGCCTGCACGGCGTCCAGCACTAATGCCGCGCCATGTTGCCGGCAGAGATGAGTTAGTCGCGAAACATCCTGAATGACGCCCGTTTCGTTGTGTGCCAGAATCACGCAGACGACTTTAATATCGTGCCATGGAAGATTTTCCCATTGGCTGTCGTCCAGCCGTCCCTGATTATCAACGGGCAGCGCAACCGTTCTCCAGCCGTTCTGACGAGCCTTTTCGCAGGCCGCGAACGTTGCAGGATGTTCTCCAGCCGTGAGTGCGATTGTTCCTTTGCGACCAAACGTGAAACCATAAATGGCCATGTTGATTGATTCGGTACCGCCACTGGTAAAGATAATTTCCGACGCATCAGCATTCAAAATATCGGCAAAGGATTCACGACAATCTTCAAGGACACGGCGAGCTTCACGGCCGTACAAATGCTGACTGCCTGGATTTGCGAACGCTGTTGCCCAGGCATCCATCATGCACTGCGTCACCTCCGGAAAAAGAGGAGTGGTGGCGTTGTTGTCGAGGTAGATTGGTGTCATTTGGGTTGTTGAGTTAAGTAATTCAAAGCTGTCGCATCATACCAAAGGCAGCACATCAACATTTACAATCAGTCGATGTTGTCCGCCACCGATGAAGACACCGGTCAGCGGCGGAACGTCGCTATAATCACGGCCCCATGCGAGTGTGACGTGATCAGTTGAACAAATAGTGTTGTTCGTTGGGTCAAGATCCAGCCATACACCGTCTCCGCAATATGCTGATAACCATGCGTGTGTCGCATCGGCACCGACAAGTCGAGGCTGCCCTTCCGGAGGTACGGTACGAAGATATCCGCTGACGTATCTCGCCGGAATTCCAACAGATCGCAGCAAGGCGATTTGCAGATGAGCGAAGTCCTGACAAACGCCGCGTCGAAGTCGAAAGACTTCATCGACCGGCGTGTTCACCGTTGTCGCACGGCTGTCATAGACAAATTCCGTATGAATTCGCCGTGTCAAATCAAGAAATGCGTCGCGAACGCTGCGACCAGGCACAAACGATGCCAGCGCATACCTGCGTTTATCGGCCGACCAGAAAATACGAGGCGATGTGAATTCAAACTCCGCCGCATCGCGATCATCCGCCGTGACGTGATTCTTAACACCAGCTGCCACATGTTCCCACGGCAGATTCAACTGAACTTCGTACACTGGTTTCTCAATGACCCTCACAACGGACGTTGCCGTTACGGTCAGCTGCTGATAACCCTCATTGAACGAAAACAGATGCACGGGATTTCGAAACGAATCAATCCGCCTGGTACAGATCGAAGGTTCTGGATCAATTGACAACACAAACGAATCCACCTGCTGCCAATTCACGGGACGCAATTCCAGCCATGCCTGATTGTGTCCGATCGACACGGATTCATGGCCTTCATAATTGGTCTTATGCGTGATGCGGTACTTCATGGAGCACCTCCGCCAAATTCCGTGTACTGCCTTGGAGTTCCAGAATGGACAAGGTATTTGCGAGTCAGCACTTCTGACAGACGCAGCATGTTAGTTTCGACAGTCTTCAGAGCCGAAATGACGACCTTTGGATTTGACGCAGCAAGATCTTCAGTTGTCAGCATTCGCACGGTATGCGCGGCATGCATGACGATCCGCATTTCTTCCGAGCGTAGTGGCCGCGACTCATATCCAGGCAGCCGATCGACATGGGAAACCAGACGATCGATCTGAAATGCCAAAGATCGCGGATTTGTTTCGTCTGTGATTGTCAGATCCAGGACCGCGTTGCGATGCAGATTTTCGCGATATCGAAATCGATATGTCATGCGAACATCCAGAACTTCCACGAGCGTCTTCAGCAGTTCCGGTGACGCTGTGCCTCGCTTCCACTCTGCCGACAGCAATAGTCTCGCAGTCGCGCTGGCGCGTTCAATGCAGCGGCCGAGTTCCATAAATCGCCATGCAGGGCCACGATTCATACCATCGAAGATCAGGCCGCTGACGGAAGCAATGTCGCCGACGATTGAGTTCGCTGAACTGGCAACATTGGTGATGTCTCGCCACTGCTGCCGAGATGAGACTTTGAATTTTTCGGCCGTTGCGTTGAGGCGGAACCACGTATCCGGACTGATCCAGTCACGTACCAGCGATGCCAGCCTTGTCATTTCGTCAACAACACGTGCCAGACCACCGTGTTCGGTTTCGTCATACACGGCAATGGGCAACGCGTCAGCCAGCGACGGAAGCTGCGATTCCATGCCTTCAACGACGAAGCCAGGTTCCAGCTGTCCGAAATCGCTTAATGCCCGGGCCAGAAAACGCACTTCCGTCATATCGACATTGTCTGCGTCGGCCAGCCGTTCAGCCAGCGCGCGGATCAGGCGTGCGAGGAAGTCGCAGGAATCAAGCGATCTTCCAAGCCAAAACAGATTGTCCGCCACGCGACTTGGAAACAGAGCTGAAGTACGACGAAGTTCGATCGGTTGATCATGAGGATTCAGCAGGGTGACGGGTTCTACTTTCCCGTCCGCAATCACCCACAGATCCTTGCTGCCCTCGCCGGCTGCGATTGACAACTGCATCGGACTGGTGTCCGGAGCGACTCGAATCAGACCGCCAGGCATGATATGCCAGTTGTTGTCGTCTTCAACAACGAACGCTCGCACGGCCGCATGGCCGCATTGGATGCCCGATGCCGACCAGACTGGTATTGCGGACCGTGTCACTTTCTCCTGAGCCACCCAACCATAAGGAGACGCTTTCAGATGCGTGACAAGTTTTTCACGTTGTTCCGCCGTCAGATCGTTGACGATGATTTCTTCACCACCGCTCTTTTGAAATGCAGGTTTCACAACCAACTGATCCAGACGACTCATCACGTAGTCATAACTTTCGGGCTCACCGCACCACCATGTTGAGATCGATGGCATTTTTAACGGTTCGCCCATGAGTCGCTGGCAAAGTCGGGGCAGAACTGCCATGAACACCGGAGCGCCCACAATGCCGCAACCGGGAGTGTTTGTCACGGTCACGTTTCCCGAACGCATCGCGTTCAGAAGGCCCGGAACTCCATGCGTCGAATAGCCGCCCAGTTCGAGCGGATCAAGTCCCGATTCCGCACCGCGCGTCAGTACGATATCGACAGGGATCAGTCCCGAGAGCGTCTTGAGATAAACGATGTCGTTTCGCACGGCAAGGTCGCCGCCCTCCACCATTGTGTAGCCGAGATATCTTGCCAGATACACGTCTTCAAAATAGTACGGATGCCCCGGACCACTCGACAACAGCACGATGCGAGGATTGTCGCTTTGACGAGGCGACCGACGTCGAATCGAATTCTGCAGTCGGGCAAAAAACGGTGCCAGTCGTTCGACATGAATTTGCTTAAACGCCGACGGCATCGATCTTGATGTGACGATGCGATTTTCAAGCGCAAAGCCCGGGCCGGCCGGGGCTTCAGAGCGGTCGGCCATGACCCACCACTGGCCTCCGGCAGACCGGGCCAGTTCTGCTCCATACATCAGCATTGGAACCTGATCCACGCGACCGATATCACAGAACGGTCTCAGGAATTCAGGATTGGCATACAGAATCTCAGGCGGCAAAGTTCCATCATTAATCAGCGTGCGCGGACCATAGACATCGGCGATCACAAGATTCAGCAATCTCGCCCGTTGTGCCAGGCCCTCCGCAACCGCAGCCCAGTCGGCGGCCGTGATCAGCATCGGCAGCAGATCCATTCGCCATGGTCGCGCTGAATCACCTCGAGCGTCATCACCGCGGGAACTGACCGTATGATAGCTGACGCCATTTTCACGAAGCATTCGCTCCGCTTGTTCATTGCGACTCGCAAACTCGGCCGCCGGAACACTGCGCAACGCGGTCAGGAACCTCGCCCAATGGGCTCGAGGCAAGCCATCGTTTCCGTAAACTTCGTCGAAGACAAACGGGGGGCAGCTGAAAATTCGTTCCGTCTTTGAACTGGATGACAATCCTGTGGACATTCCGTGAGGTTCCGAAGGTTCAGTGTGTTCCGCGACGCAGATCCAGTGTGCATGGAAAATCAGGTGACATACGCGGCATTTTGGGCTGCATCAAACCACCGGTGTGGCCCATCCGGAAGAAGCGGCCCGACCGACGACTTTCTGCCGCCAGAGCATTCACCGGGTAACCATCCGGGTTCAGACCACCGGGATGATCCACATGATAGCGACAACCGCCCAAAGATCGACCGTTCCCCGTATCGACCAGATCAAACATCAGTGGAGTGTGAACACTGATATTCGGATGCATGCAACTTGGTGGCTGCCAGGCCCGATATCGAACTCCGCCGACATATTCGCCTGGCATATCCGTCGCCTGCAACGGCACTCGCACACCGTTCACTGCGATACACATCTCGGGAGAAAACATATTGGTCACTTTGACCTGCAGACGTTCGACGGACGAATCGACAAAGCGTGTCATGCCGCCGCCGCCCGGTTCTTCACCCAGCACGTACCATGGTTCCAAAGCCTGGCGCAATTCAACCTGTACGCCGTCATATTTAAACGTGCCGATCAGCGGACAACGGAATTCAAGATGAGCGCCGAACCAGTTCACATCAAATTCGATGCCATCAGAGCGCAAACAATCGACAACGCCGGCCAGATCCTGCCACAGATAATGCGGCAGCATAAAACGATCATGAATAATTGTTCGCCAGTGAATCAATGGCACGTTGTACGGCTTTCGCCAAAACATCGCCACCAGAGAACG
>JAYVNW010000625.1:0-3690 GCA_043758225.1 Candidatus Kuenenia sp.
GCCACCAACCGACCTCCAATTGCCAATTTGTTCCCAGCAAACCCACAGGACAGCTTCACCCAGGCAGGGCGGGACTTGCTGCGGCTTCTCAATCAACAACACGCAGCGCAACGCCCCGATGATTCACAACTTGAGGCTCGGATTGCCAGCTACGAACTGGCGGCAAAACTACAGTTGAATGCTCCCGAGGCCGTTGATCTGGCCCGTGAATCGGAATCAATCCATAAATTGTATGCGATGACGGACGACGACATTGGACCCTTCGGCCGGCAATGCCTGCTGGCTCGCCGATTTGCTGAACGAGGAGTTCGCTTTATCCAAATCTTCTGCGGCGCGGAGAACACCAGTTCCAAAAAGATTCGTCCAAATTGGGACTCACACGAAGACATCGTCCGCGATCACGGCTACTGGGGCCGCATTCTGGATACTGGCGTGAGTGCTTTGTTGAGTGATCTGAAATCGCGAGGATTGCTGGATTCAACATTGGTGTTCTGCACAACAGAATTCGGACGGCAACCGTTCATGCAGGGAAAACAAAAAGGTCGCGATCATAATCCCGGCGTCTTCACATCATGGCTCGCCGGAGGAGGCATCCGGGGTGGAACCAGTTACGGTTCCAGTGATGATGTTGGATTCAAGGCCGCAGAAAACCCAAGCTACAGCTACGACCTGCACGCGACCGCTTTACACCTGCTTGGCATCGACCACGAAAAGCTGACCTACTACCAAAACGGTATTCAGCGCCGACTGACGGACGTGCATGGACATGTGATCCACGAGATTATTTGAACAGAAATCAAATCTCCATCAGGGCAAGCTGACGCTTATCGCTCGCCAGTTCCGTTTCAGCCCTCTGGATCATCCAGAAGTTGTTGCAGGCGTTCCGCGTGCTGTGGTAGGAGATTTTGCAGCCATGTCGCATCGACAAGGCCGATGGAAATGAAATCCAGCAAGTGCAATTGATCCTTGCGGCGGAACGAATTCAGTTTCATTCTGACAAGTGCTTCGAGCGTGACAATGTCGTAGTCTTCAGCATGCTCGATTTCTGACACGTCGGCTGTCGAAGTTACATATTGTGGTCGGACTTTTTCGCCAGCATAGAGCAAATGAACTGCGTTGCGTGGGCTTCCGTCAGGACCGTCGATAAAGCAATCGACGCCCATCAATTCATGATGAGTAAAGCCAACGGCCTCCAAAGCGACTTTGACAGCGTCGAAATCGGATCGTCGCACCAGAATATCGACATCCTGAGTATTGCGAACTGCAGTTCGGTCTACACGTGCGACCCAAGCCGCAACGGCATTACCACCAGCAACAGCGTAGGGTATATTCGCATTGCGCAAAGCTGCAGTTGCACGCAAAGCTCGTTCTCGGACTGCTTCCACGGCTTCAATCATCCTTTGCCAGGAAAACGGTTTCAGTTCAACAGCCAATGAATCTGCTCCGTAATTGCTTCGAATTCACAGTCGAATGTGAACGATTGTAGTGAGCAATCGCTGTCTTGCAATGTGTTTCGCGCGATACGCGTTTGAGGCAGCGGCAGCGAAAGTTTTGACACGGGTCCGCAGAACAAAATCCCTGCAGATCGCCCACCAAACACGCTCGTGCAGGGAACATTACTTGCGGGTTGAGTGTTTTCCCTTGGAGCACGCAGGTCAGCACTCGCTTCGCATCACATTTGGCAACTGGGGCAATGTTTGCGGGTTATTCGGATTGTAGTAGCACCGCCCAGACAGCCGATGCCGACGATATGACGTCTCTCAATTCACAATTTGATCTGCTTGGTCGCCTCATTGAAGCCACGGAAGTGCGTCAGCGAGCGATCAGCAACAACCTTGCGAACGTCAACACACCCAACTACCGGCGCATGGATGTTGAATTCGAAGAGCAGTTAGCCATGGAACTTAAAAGCCTCAAAAAATCAAACGGCAACTCAGCGATCACTGCAAAACCCGAAATGATTCTCACGCAGGGACTGACAACTCGAGCCGACGGCAACAACGTGGATATCGATCAGGAAATTGGTCATCTGAATAAGAACGCCATGATGCAACAGACTTACATTCAGTTGCTCAGCACATATTTGGATCAAATGCGTCTCGCGATTCAGGGTCAATAAATATTACCGTGCAGTCACGTTCAGCCGGAATCAATCAGAAAGGAAGTCCAACCATGTCAATGAAACAGATTTTGTCCGGCATGGACATCAGCGCTTCTGGTTTGACCGGCGAACGTCTGCGAATGGAAGTTGCAGCAAATAACATCGCAAACCAACGTTCAACAAGAACAGCTCAAGGTGGCCCGTATCAACGACAGCAGGTCACATTTGCTGCAGCAATGGATCAAATCCTGTCGGCAGATGGCAGAATTCCTCGCGGCGGAGCGAGCGTCAACGGACTAAAGGGAGTCAGCGTTGTCGGTATCTCCAGCGACCAGACTCCTGGTGAAGTGATTTATGATCCGGGACATCCCGATGCCGACGCAACGGGTCATGTCCGGCAGTCCAACGTCAACCTGTCTCACGAAATGGTTGATCTTGTCACCGCCAGCCGTGCGTATGAAGCAAATCTGAAATCTCTTGAGACGTTTCGTCAAATGACAGAACAGGCATTGTCTCTGCTGCGAGGTATGCGTTGATGTCAATCTCATCGATTAATTCGCAGGTCACACTGCCGCAGTCAATTCAAAGCCCACTCCGGGATTCAAAAGCAGCCAGCGGCGAAATCCCATTCGCCGACATGGTCAAGGGGCTAATCAAAGATACAGACGAGCAACAGATACAGGCTCAGGACGGAGTGCGGCAACTCGTGACAGGTGAAGCTGAAAGTATTCACGACGTCGTGCTGACAACGTCCCGGGCCGATCTTGCGTTTCGTCTGATGATGGAGATTCGAAATCGCTTGATTGCGTCATACCAGGAAGTCATGCGGATGCAGGTGTAACTGAATTTGCCAACGGGCTGAAAACGAAGTCTTTCTGCAGTTGGACTTCATGAAAAGAACACAGGATCAAACGATGGCTTTCTGGATCACTCTCCGAGACCAATTACTGGCGTTATGGAATCGCTGGACGATTGCACAACGCGCGGGGTTTTCGACTGCGACAGTGGCGTGCGTGGCGGCGATTGTCGGCACGATGATCTGGGCTGCACAGCCCGACTTTGTTGTAATTGCCGGACAATTAACGCCTCAGAAATCCACTGAAATAGCGGGGATTCTGGACACCGAAAACATCGGTTACAGTCTGAATTTCTCCGGGTCGGCAGTGTCAGTACAGAGTAGCGACGTCGCGAGGGCACGAATGGCTTTAGCATCGATCATCAGTCCTGAAAATGAAACGGATGTTCCAGCAGCAGGATTGTTTCCCGGCTCTCCGGGTGAAGAAGAAGATCGCCGGCTTGCCAGCCTGGAAAAACAAATTGAACGGGCGATAAAGCAAATTCGAGGCATTCAATCCGCAACCGTTAAAGTGAGTCGCCCGAATCCGAGTCCATTCGTGACAGACCAGTCTCCCGTCACCGCTGCCGTAGTGATTGAAACACGCGCCGGCGAAACGATTTCCACAACGATTGCGAATTCAATCATTGCCAACGTTGCCGGCTCAGTGCCGGGCCTGATTATGGACAACATCGTAATGACGGATACGAACGGACGTCAATACGGTGGCAGTGGTGGCATGGAAGCTGAACTC
>JAYVNW010000626.1:0-3224 GCA_043758225.1 Candidatus Kuenenia sp.
GAATTTCAGAAACGCCGCGAGGAATACCTGAACCGCCTTTCCAGCGAACTGGACACCATCGGGCGGACTCCTGACAAACTGCACGCACTGCGCGGTGAACCGTCGAAGTGGAATCCATTCATTGTCAATGCGATGGTGGAACAGAAACCCAATTCTCTGAGTGACTCGGCGGCGGTTTATGGAAAAGTGTTTGCCGAGCAGCAGCGGTTATGGCTGCAATCTCTGCTGGAATCGTCCAGTGAAGCCGCACCGGGTGGCACAGTTGTGCCCGACGATCATCCTCTGCACCAGACGATCAACAGTCCTTCGCATCGACAGATTCGTCATCATCTTTACGCACCGGGTTCGCCGTTTGATCTTTCGGACGAAGACGCCGTGCGACTCACGAATCGCACGATTTCCGATTTGGCCAGCGGAAAGAAAGGCGCGATGCATCAGTTGAATCTGTCGTCGCCTGGTTCGCCTCCGCGAGCCATGATTGTTCAGGAAGATCCAAATCCCAAAGGCACACATATTTTTGTACGAGGCAACCCGCTGGCACGCGGTGACATCGTACAGGCGAAGTTTTTGTCGGCGTTGCCAGGCGATCACACTCAGATTTACGAAGACGGCAAACGACGACTCGGACTGGCTCGCTCCGTCATTGGCGACAGCAATCCGCTCACGGCACGAGTTCTCGTGAATTGGGCATGGCAGAATCATTTCGGTGCCGGCCTTGTGCGAACGCCAGACGATTTTGGGACTCGCGGGCAGGCTCCGACTCATCCAGAATTGCTGGATTACCTCGCTGATCAGTTTCGCAGGAACGGATGGTCAATGAAGTGGCTTCATCGACAGATCATGCTCAGTCAGGCGTATCGTCAGGGCGCTATTGAGAACGAACACAGTCGTCAGGTTGATCCGGAAAATCAATTGCTCTGGCGCATGCCGCGACGGAGGTTGGAGTTTGAAGCCATGCGGGATTCGATGCTGGCGGCCTGTGATGAACTTGATCTCAAAATGGGAGGTCGACCGATTGATCTGAATGCATCACCGGCCGTTCCGCGACGCAGCGTGTATGGTTTCGTGAATCGTGACATCATCGCCAATCTGATGAGCACCTTTGATTCGGCAAACCCGAATGCCTGTACGGCCAGGCGTCCTGAGACCACGGTGCCTCAGCAAGCACTGTTCGCCCTGAATTCGGACTTCATCCAGGACCGCGCATTGCGGCTGGCGACTATCACAAAACAAATTAATGCGGCGTCGGATGACGATCGTATCGTGGCAATGGTTCGCAGAACTCTTTGCCGAAACCCGACTGAATCCGAAGTAGGTCAGGCGAAGAAGTTCTTGAACGACGCTATTTCCTCAACGACGGCAACTGACGGTGCAGCTGCGGATCCGGAACGTGGCTGGATACTGCTGGCGCATGCACTGATGGCATCAAACGAGTTTACGTTTTTGGATTAGGAATTTGTATGATCACCCCCACACGACGTCACTGGATGCAAACCTGTGGCATGGGATTTGGCGGACTCGCGCTGGCCAATCTGTTGGGAAACACAGCGTCGGCCGACGAGTCGGGTGGAGCCATGCAGACTCATTTCCCCGGTCGAGCCAAACACATCATTCATGTGTTTCTGAACGGCGGAGTGTCTCAGGTCGATACCTTCGACCCAAAGCCCGAACTGACTCGTCTGGCGGGCAAGATGCTTCCCTTTGAAAACCTGCAAACCGAACGCAAGACCGGCGTGGCATTGCCAAGCCCGTTCAAGTTCGAAAAGCATGGTCAAAGCGGCATTGAGATGAGCGAAATCTTTCCGCATCTTTCAAAGTGTGTCGATGAGATGACTGTCGTTCGGTCCATGTACGCTGAACTCCCCAGTCACGAGATGTCGCTGATGCTGATGAATACAGGCGATCAGCGACTCGTGCGGCCGAGTCTGGGATCGTGGCTCACATGGGGCATGGGCTCGATCAACGAAAACCTTCCGGCTTTTATCGCGCTGTGTCCCGGTGGCATGCCGGTGGGTGGAGCTGGCAACTGGCGATCCGCATTTCTTCCTGGATCGTACCAGGGAACTCGTGTCGATACATCCAATCCCGATCCGACGCGCCTGATCGATTATCTGCAGAACAAACGCGTTACTTCAATCGAGCAGTCAAAGCAATTCGAATTCCTGCAGCAACTGAATGCTCAGCATCTGACAGATCGGCCGGGCGAAGCAATCATTGAATCCCGCATCAAATCGTTCGAGCTCGCATTTCGAATGCAAACCGAAGCGAGTGACGCCTTTGATATCTCACAGGAGCCCGAGCACATTCAGAAGCTGTACGGCGATGGACCTCAGAATCGCCAGTTGCTGATGGCACGACGACTGATCGAACGCGGTGTGAGGTTTGTCCAGACATGGCACGGTGATATGCAGCCGTGGGACAGTCATTCCAACATCAAGGACGAACATCGCAGACTGGCCAGTGAGTGCGATTCGGGACTGGCCGCCTTGATCATCGATCTGAAACAACGCGGGCTGCTGGATGAGACTTTGATTCTGTGCACCGGCGAATTCGGTCGGACACCGTCGGTCGAAATGGGTCAGGACGGTTCCGGAGCCAGCCAGGGCCGCGATCATAATCACTGGGGATTTTCACTCTGGATGGCAGGTGGTGGAATCAATAAAGGCACCGTCTACGGAGCAACCGACGACTTCGGTTTCAAAGCGGTCGAAAATCCAGTGTCAGCGCACGACCTGCACGCCACGATCCTGCATCTGATGGGCTACGATCACCATCGCATGACTTACCGTTACGCTGGCCGCGACTTCCGTCTGACCGACGTCAAAGGCGAAGTGGTTCGCCCGATCCTTGAGGGTTAGAAATCCCGGGATGCAGCCAACCTAAGGCGAGCGGCAGAATGAAAAGTAACCGTTGAGCCTGAGACGCTATCCGATAAACACCTGCACTGCCGAAGAAGTTGACGGAATTTGGCGATCCTGAGTAACAAAAACAATCTGATGGTCGCTGCCAAGATAACGTCTAACTTTGTAGCCGTTGTGGATAAGTAATGCCTCGGCGTCCGACGGAGTCCGGTCTTTAACCATCGCTTTCAGATCTGCCTTTACCATCTGAGGCGGAGATAATGAGTGTCCTTCCGGCAAGCCTGCCTGAAGTAATTTCGTGACTTCGCTACCGTGGTTGGTTTCCATTTTGGGGAGCACAACGATGGTTTGGCGAAAGCGTGG
>JAYVNW010000627.1:0-1542 GCA_043758225.1 Candidatus Kuenenia sp.
TGGCGAGAACTGAAGCTGTTCGACAGTGTGATCCTGCTCACCAGGAATGCTCGCCAGAAGCTTGTTGGTTGCAAGATCCCAAACTCGGATATTTCCCGACGTGTCCCCCAGAGCCAGCAGATTCCCGGGTGAAACTGCGAGTTTGGAAACCAATTGTCGCGGTGATTCGTTCTCCGCCGGTGATTCGACTGTAGGCTGTGGTTGAACAGTACTCATCACCGGCTCTTTAACCGACTCGCCCGTTTGGTCACTGGTGACTTTCTTGTGCAGCTGGTACCCAAGCTTCTTACGCGAAACCACGGTTCCCGTCGTCGAATCACAGATCTCGATGGAGTCCCATCCTCCCACTAAAACGCTGTTGTTATCAGATGCAAAGGCAATGCCGTTTAAAGACCGAATCGAAAGCGGGATGAAAGCGAGACGCTTCTGTGACGCAAGTTCATACACTTCAACAGCAATTCCTCTGGAGTCCTTCCTGAGACTTACAACAGCAAACTTCGACTGGTCCGGAGATATTGCCTGACATCCGACGCTTAAAATATCGATCGTCGAAAGGTGAATGACCGGATCTCCTGTTGCGGCATTGCGAAACTCATGACAGCGATTGCCGCCGACCAAGCACTGGGCCAAACGGCTCGGCAGCTCACATTTTTCATATGTGTTGGCGGCGACCTTTTTATTGGTCTCGATCGCATGTGTGCGACGCAGGATGATCGTCTTCTCGTTCTTTGCCCCATAGCGACCACGTGGGAGGACGGTCAAACGAACAAACGTTCCCCCATATCCCTGCAGAACCTTCGTCGCGTCCATGACCGGCTGGCCAGTCAACCGCTTCATCGTCCCATTCTGGCCTTCACCGAATGCAACGAGTTCGTCACCTGGCTGTAATTCGTGACCGGCATCCGCAGAACTATCTTTTAACAGTGATCTGACTAGTAGTTTTCCGTTTCGTTCTTCGAGGTTGATCCCTGGCCCTGCCATCACCGCCTTATACTTTGTGGGAATGACGTCACCGGATGGCAGTTCCAGCAAGCGAGATTCGTCGTAGAAAATTGCATACAACCTCTTCCCGTCCTGAGTAAATGTCAGGCTCTGGGGCTTCACGGACACTTTCTTCACGATTTCTCCCTTTCGAAGATCTATCAAATCCAGGTGTTCGGCTACCGACGCGGCCAGTTGCCGACTGTCCGGTGAGAATTCCATCGTCTGCATGTGTTCGGGTGATCCATACGACGTGTGGTACCGAAACGAATGGTGAGCTGGCGGCTCGACCGGCTCGATTGCCAACAGTCGACTGACAGTGACGTACAGTTGGAGACAGACGTACCACATAAACTAACCCTTTCAGAAGTAGCCCTAACGCAGAGCCGGAATACAGATTCCGGTTCGAAGAAAGGCTCAATCGAGCCCTTCCATTCTGCCACTTAAACGAAGGGAAACCCGGCAGTCTGCGCTGCAAGGAAAGTTTATTGGCGTCGCAGCTTTCGGTTGTGCATTTCGCTCCACACCTGAGAAACTGGCTGATCTCAGTTCAGCGTCATC
>JAYVNW010000628.1:0-6463 GCA_043758225.1 Candidatus Kuenenia sp.
TGGATGCTGCGACGGGTTTCGCAGCCCCCATATGCGGCGATCGTCGTCTCGGGATTCTTGTTCGGGGCGTGCAAAATTGCGGGGTGTATCGCCGCTCGCGTTGTTTATGGGCCAGATGCCCTTGCCCAAGGGTACATGGCGGCAGATTGGCGAACTGCAAAACTGATGATTAGCGTGCTGTGGACGCTTAGCACATTACTTTCATTGGGATTACTCGTTGCCGATCACCGATATTTCGCACAGAGAGATGCCCCTCCGGTTTAACTATAAACTTGACCTGCGTGATTGAAAAACATTTCAGATACTTCCAGAGCCGAATTTAAAATGGGGATGGAATAGCCGAGCCGTGGTCTCTGCGATTGGCCGTCTTGCTGGCGTGTGCAATCGACCTCGTTCTCCTCCTGATGGGCCCGGATTACTCCAAAACCCTCTGACGCCCCCTGACATGCATGTCCACATCATGCGGGGTGCGCGAAGCGGAGCAATGTCGCACCAGAGTTGTTTGATCAAAAGTCGTCTCAGTTACTCCAGCCACAGGGTTGTAGCGTGGCAGCTTATCGGAGTCGATTTGTGAATAAAAAACCAGTAGAACCCTCAGCGGATCAAGATGCTCGAGCTCTGCCGAAACTGAGTCCGGAGACCGCTCCGCCAAATAAACTAAGGGACGGCGATTCATGTGCCGTCATTGGCGGTACAAACGCGGGCAAGTCTGGAACCGTTCGAGACATCAATACCAGCAAGACTGGCCACATCACGATTACCGTTGTGCAGAAGGATGGGGTGCGATTCAAGACGCTCGCCAGAAATGTTCTTGTGAAATTAAAAAATGGTAGAAGTCCAATTGACGATCAAAACGATTGACGCTTCGCGTTCATATTGACGAAGGTCAGTCACCAAGGCGCGATGAATCGCACTCATTGCGATGCCGTGTTGTTGTGGCGCTCGATATTGGTAGCGCGAACGTTGGATTTGGTGTTTGATCGCAGTGGGGCATCCGTGCCACACGAAGGAATCGCAATCCGCAAGCCGCATCGACATCGGGCCACTCAGCTGCATGGGGCTGATCGGGATTTTGTCAGCGAACTTTGCATCGCTGGCTTCAGATCATGGAGTGTCCATCGAGACTTGATGTTGCAGGCTGATCGTGAATCGTGATGACAATCAACTTGCAATACTGATGCTAAGTCATAAGCTGACACTTGTCTCAAATCGGGCGCTGATCCAAATCTGAAAATGATCGATCGGGAATTTGTGCTGACGGAGGCCGCGATGTCAAAAATCGACATTCGAGTTGCGTTAGTTGCACCTAAATCGCGACGCAGATCCGTGCGCACCGAACAAGGCTCATTCCACGGCGTTGCACGTGGCGGCCTTTCAGGGTCGGTTAGATGTCGCTCAACTATTGATACGCGCAGATGCGGATATGAATCGTCGTGATCGCCCTGGACACGAGCCGCTCAGTTGCGCCGTTCTGTGCAATGCGATCAAACATCGGCGAAAACGCCAAATGACAAAAATCAGACAGGGGACCCGGGTCGCTCCGAGTTCCCTCCCCACACCACCTGACATGCCGTTCCGTATGAGGCGACCTCGCTCCACTTCGAGGAAGCGCCCGGTGCGAACAGTCGTCGTGTTACGAAACTGCTCGTAGCGAGTTGATGTCCAGTTTGCAATTTCACGAACCTGAATCTGATCGGGCCCATGGGGAGCATCAGAACCAGGATTTGATCTCTGAAGTGGCTCAGCCACCGCCAGTTCCGCCGGCCTTGTCGTAGTCTTGTTTACGAAAAACGAGTAACGGATTGTTTCCGACCACGATGAATGTATCTTCGATCGGTTCGGCGGCATCTGCCAGCTTCGTCTTCACATTAAATGTCGGACGGCCTTCGACGAGCTCTTCTCGAAGGATTTCGAACGATTCGAGTTGATCGCCGTCGCGCCATCGAGCGTCGAAAGTGTCGACTGGAACTGGTCCTGTCGAGATCGTGGCAAGCGAATCACCGGCTTGCCATTTGTTCAGTGATGCTTCGAGTGCCGCTCTTGCTGCGGTTGGGGACGGCAAGTAGTCTGAATCACTGCCGCCACACCCTGCCAGAACAAAAATACCGGCCAGATTCAACACCAATGACAAATGATATTGATGTCGTTTCGACGTCGTGTTTGAAGAACGCTTCATAGAATGGAGTCCTGTTGTATAAGGCTCGCCGCAGAAGGTGCGACGTTGAAGGGTGAGTTTGTGGAGTGAATCTTTTCCCAGCGCCTACGGCGAACATGGAAGAACAAAACGGGGAGCAGCAAGTCGATGACTTCGTCCGCCACGAGAATTCCTCCCAGGACCGGCGCGGCCATGGGGCGGATAATTTCAGCGCCGACTCCGGTGCTCCAGAGCATTGGAGCGAGGCTCAAAAGCGTTGTGGCCTCGGTCAGTAATTTGGGACGAAGGCGATGGACAGCTCCGCGAAAGACGGCGGCTTTGAGTTCATCCAGCGAGATTCGTTCCAGCCCGCCTGCCGCCTCGACAGCCTCGCGCAGGTAGACCAGCATCACAATTCCTGTCGATGCCGCCATTCCGAAGCAGGCGATATAGCCGACACCAACGGCCACCGAAAAAGGGTATCCGAACAGCCACTGACAGAGCACACCGCCCGCCAGCGCACCGGGAGCAGTCAGCAGCAGCATTGCGGCATCCGCGACGTCTCGATAGGTGACTATCAGAATCACGAAAATCAGCAGCACGACCACCGGCATCAGCATCATGAGCGTGCGACGCGTCTCTGCGGCGTGTTCGAATTGACCGGTCCACTCCACGAAAACTCCCTGCGGAGCTTTCAATCGAGCGGCCACGACACGACGTGCTTCCTCGACAAATTCCAGCGGGTCACGATTTCGCACATTGAGTCGCACGTAGTTCCTCAGCCATCCGTTTTCACTCTTGATGGTTGCCGGTCCTTCTGTGATTTGCACCGAGGCGACGGACTGAAGCGGCACCGTCCGGGATTGAGACTGCACGTCAGGGTTCGTTGAGTCCACCGACATGAAACAACGAGCGACGGGAAGCCGCCTCAGCGTTTCTTCATCCACATCGGCCTCGTCCGGTCTCAGACTCAGACGAACCGGAATGCGATGGCCCTGCACGTTGAAATCCGTAACGATGCGGCCGGAGAATGCGAGATCGACGGCCTGTGAAATATCTCCCAGTGACACGCCGAGAGCAGCCGCACGAAGTGGATCGGGCACAACTTGAATGATGCCTTTGCCTCGAATTGGATCAGCGACAACGTCGGAAGCTCCCGGGATTTCGCGGATGATGGAAGCAATCTCTTCAGACGTTGCCACCACATCGTCAAGCGAGGAGCCCAGGACTCGGATTCCCACTTCACTGTTAACACCTGTGGCCAGCATATCGACACGGTTTTGGATTGGCTTCGTCCAGACGTTTGTCCAGCCCGGCATTTGAAGAGCCAGATCCATTTCACCGCCGAACTTGCTGATGAGTTCCGGGGTCTGCGAATCCAGAGTCATTCTGCTGCCCCAGGATTCCTGCAGTTCTTTGCGAATGCTGTCCAAGATCGGATGCGGATCAACGATTGGGAGTTCCGCCATCGGAGAAAGTCCATGATGATGTTCGCCGGCATTCAACGGCGTTTGCTTCTCCGTGCGAATTGCAATCACTCTCGTGCGTACCTCTCGAAGAGCCTCGTCCATGATCGGAACCGTTGCGAATAACTCGTCACTCAGTAGATGCACAAACGAGCCCGCCGCCCGAACACGCAATGTTTGATTGAGATCTCTGATGAATGTGGCCCATCGATCGGCTGCGGCATGCTGAAGTTTGCCAGCGACAAAGCGACTGTCGGACGACGGGCTGGGATCGATTCCCAGCAGAGCAGAAAGTCCCATTGTTGGCGACTGGCCCGTCGCGTTCTTCGTCGTGAACAGTCCGCGACGATCCAGCAGAGGCCGAACCTGTCGCAGGAACGTGGCCACGGTTTCTTCGCTCGGCGTCATCGTGAGATCGCGGACATATTCGACGGGCATCGTGTTCTGAATAGCCGCAATGTCACCGATCTCAACGGGGCGAGCCAGCTCGCCGCGACTTTTCCAGCGAATTGCTGCGGCTTCGATGGCCGTCTGGCTGAGTTGTTCCTGCAGGTCAGCAAGAAAGACCTCGATCAGTTGAAACGCGGTCTCTCGACTCACCGCATCGAATCGAAACAATGCGGCATCCGTCATCGCGGTGAGAGCATCTGCCGCGACGGGCCTAATCATTCCCGCCGCGACCAGACGATCGACAAATGATCTGGCCAGTTCGTTCGCATCTCGAATTCGCAGGCGTCGCTGAGGCCACCATGCGATTGGGCGAAACTCAATCATGGTTTCGATCATGTCGAGCGGCGCGGGATCAAATGGCGTGTTAGCGCGACCGGCTTTTCCTGACACCATTCGGATTTCAGGGAAACGGCAAAGCACCATGTTACGCGCTTTCAGATCGTCCGCGGATTGCGTCACAGAGGCTCGCGGAATCGTAATCGGCATGTCCATCACGACGCCTTCATTCAGCGGCATCCGAAGCTCCGTTGCCAGCGGCGTCATCACTCGGTCCGCGATCAGCGCTGACAACAGAATTGTGCTGAATCCAGCGGCGCTTCCACGACGAGTTTTTGCGATGAGCACCATCGTCACCAGACTCACAAAAACGGCACCGAGAAACACAGTCTGATTGCCCAGCGGTACTGAAGCAAACACGATCGTTTCGCAGAGAATCAGAACCAGGGGTGCCGGACGGACCATTAACGATGACAGAATTGGTCGGTAGACGGTCAGTACACTTCGAACGATCGCGCTTTCGGATTCGTCCCTCATGCGACCTCTAACAAGCACACTGCATAATGCCGGGACCAGCGTTACCGCGAGCACGGCAGCGGTTGCCAAAGCCAGCGACTTGGTCCATGCCAATGGTGCATACATGCGGCCATCAATGCCTGTCAGGGCGAAGACCGGTGCGAAGGAGACCAGCATCACCAGAATCGAAAAGAACAATGGACGCCCGACTGTTTGGCAAGCGGAGATGACTTCAGTGCGAACGTCGCCCGTCACCGGTTGATCGCCAAATCGCTGCCGAAGGCGATGCATGACGTTTTCCGTCATCACGATCGAGGAATCGACAAGGACGCCAATTGAAATGACGATGCCCGCCAGCGACATGATATTGGTCTGGATATCGATCACGCCACACGACCGCAGCGCGGCCATTGCGAGAAATGTACCGAGCACGCACAACGGCAAAGTCATGGCGATCAGCAGCCAGATGCGAAAATGACGCAGCACCAGCAGTACGCAAATCGCAGCAATCAGGAGAGCTTCCACCAGAGTTCGGGAGACTGTCCGAATCGCACCGCGGATCAGCGGGGTTTGGTCATAGCACGGGACGACGCGGATTCCATCCGGAAGACCGGCGGAAACTTCGATCAGCTTTCTGCGAACGGCATCCGTGACCTCCAGAGCATTATGCCCAAATCGCAAATGGACAATTCCCGCGACACATTCCGATCCGTCCTTTTCAAAGACGCCGCGACGTGGCGCCGGAGCAAAAGAAATCGCCGCAACATCTTTCAGAAGTGTCCCGGTACCGGCGGGACATGGCAGGACTCGGTTTTCCCATTCGCGAATCACAGCGACGTCATTGCCCGGAATCGATCGGCTTTCCGATTCCAGCTGGACAACAAATTCTGCCATGCCTTTCTGCAGAACCTGGCCTCCGGCACTTCCTGTGAAGCGTTCAAGTTCCTCTACCAGTCTCGACGCAGAAAGTCCGCGTGCGCCAAGTCTTGTGGCATCAACCTGAATGTGCAATTCCCGCAGGAAACCGCCTACGCTCGCCACTTCTGCCACGCCTTTGACTGTGCTCAATTGAGGCGAGATAAGCGTGTCCTGAATTTGACGCAGGTCTGAAAGATCCCGGCCGCGTCCTTCCACCGTGTACCAGTAAATCTGACCGGTCGCGATCCCTTCTGATCCAAGCGATGGCTGAACCCCTTCCGGCAGGAGTTCCTGCATCACGGTGAGTTTGTTCTGAATCACACGTCGGCCATCGGCAAATCCGACTCGATCTTCAAAGATCACGTGGAGTAACGAATAGCCCATATCGCTGGAGCCACGCACGACTCGAACGCCATCGATTCCCTGAAGCTGTCGTGAGACAGGCTGCGTGATTCGTTCTTCAATCTCCAGCGGACCGTGTCCCTGCCACGCGGTAAACACGAGCACTTGATTTTCTGACAGGTCCGGTACGGCGTCCATTGGTGTGTGGAACATTGCTGCGCACCCGAGAACGGCCAGCACAGCTGTCAGCAGGATGACCGACAATCGTCGTTCGACAGAGAACCGAATCAGGCTTTCAATCATGTCACGGACCTTTAGGGTCAGGTGACTGATGGTCAGGTGACTGCGAAAGCTTTGCCAG